>JAFOYQ010000023.1 GCA_017424575.1 Muribaculaceae bacterium | reverse complement strand
GCTATTCGTTTTGCAATAAAGAAGTCGGTACAGGTTACTAATAAAAGCAAGCCCACAAATAACCCACTTGTTTTATAGTAGAAGAATAGACTAATAAAGAATAGATAACTATTCCTTAATATCTTTTTGTTTTTGAAAAATGCAAATCCAGCAAAAACAAAAGCAAAGAATGCCCAAAATTGAAATTGCGTAAACAATAATGGGTTGCTTGAGTCAAAGGAAAAGACGTATGCTAAATAGTTGAAAAAATCACTCATTAATGTCAATATTACGGAAATCGCGAACGAAGGCGTTATAGAATAAATCGCCTAATAGTTCATATCCAGTTCGGTTAAAATGTATTCTATCTGATTGCATGAGCTGTTGTTCTACCCACACTTTAGATGATTCAGGACCACCCATAACACGGAATAGATTCCACACAGCTCCATGATATTCTTTTGCTAAACTGATAAAAGCTTGTTCCACTTTTACTGTATTAGGATTGTATCTGCCACCTCCTCGAGCATTTAATTTGCAATCATTATTTGTGATAAAAATAAATATAGCATTAGGATTTACTGCTTTTATCTTGTTGATAAGGCGACGATAATTTTGCTTAAATTCTTCGGCATTAAATTTTGTTGGGGGTACATTCGCATCGTTTATTCCTATTCCCATGATAACAATATCGGGAGAGATTAATGTCAAGTCTTCTTGAAACTTATTACATCTCAACCACGATGGAACCGATGCACCATTTATTCCAGCCTCGTAATATGATAATCCAGAGAATGTGTTGACAGGAATAAGACCTCTAAATGTAATTGGACTTTCGGATGCACCTTCAAAAATCACCTTTCCCTCACTCGCTTCAGAGGGTAAATGAAACGTATATGAATCCTCTCCAAATGCTGATGGAACTATAGTGTCTTCTCCACATATTAATAACGGATATATGGTTTTATTTTCATCATGGCCCAATACAATTAATTGATTATATTCCCATGGCTCCTCCTCTGATGATTTCAAGTTAAAATAAACTGATGCATTTGAATCACTCGATTTAATGGCTGCACCAGTCAGCCCCAACGGTAAAGATGGCGTACGATCAACGCATCGCGCATTTGTCCATGCACCAGTTGTCGACATTTGATAATTTGTTGGAGCATTAGTCCCCATTGTCCTATATGGGAATATAATTCCTTTTGAGGATGTATAGTCACCAATTAAATTTCTAAAATTAGTCCGTAATCGATGGCTAAAAACGCCAGCTTGAACATGACTTCCGCCCATGTGTAATATGGAAATTTGTCCTTGCCCCATAGCCATAATTTGGTCCATCTTATTATACAAGTTAAGGAGCAATGAGTCATTTCCAGGAACTAATAACACATTGGCATCGTGATTAATACAAGAATAGTTTTCAATAGGTTTGAATTCACCATACTCGTAGGCAAACAAATTTATGCTTGATAAAAGCATACCAAGCATAAACAGAATGTATCGAAGAGGTGGTAAAATCATTGTTTTAGTTTTGTTCTTTATCTAAGCCGTTTCTAAAACGATAAAATTTGTAATATAATTGGAATGTGTCAAATAATATATTTGAAATTTCTTTAGCACCTTTTGGCGTAAAGTGAATGTGGTCAGATCCTGCTAATTGAGGACGTGCTTTAACCCAATTTACAATCGAATTGCGTCCACCCATAGCCGAATACATATCCCAGAAGGCTACCCCCGATTCGTTTGCAGCTTCTCGTATTGCACTCACAACTTTTTCCATCTGTGGATAAGTTTGCATTTTGCCATTTTGACGAGTAGCCATGTCGGCAGGACCGATAAATAATATGCAAGCTGATGGCTCTATGGTTTTGAATAACTCAATTTGCTTTTTTAGTGTATTTTTGAATGATTCAATGTTTTTATCGGTTTTCAAATAAGGCACAGAGTTGCCACCATATTGAAGAATGATGAGTCCCACATTTTCATGATTGAAAAATGGTTTCATTGATGAAGTATCGATAGCAGTAAACATTGTTCCTGAGCAACCTCGCATAGGTATGTTGTCAATGCTCACTCCGGTATTTCCGTCTAACATTATGCCATACACTTCAGAACCACTTCTAATTGAAATTGTTGCCGACTTTACGGAGTCATTAAATGTCGCTGAATACATCATTGGAGCAACTTGTTCTAATTCAATAGCACCTTTTGATGTTGAAACTTTGAACGAACCGCTACGAGCATTTATGGTGACCTTTTTGAATCGTGCTGATAGTGGATAGTGCTTTGCCAATCCCGAAACTCTCACATTAACACCTCCTGAGCAATTGGTTACTTGTCCCATTACTCCATAGCGACTATGTGAAACCCTATTTTCAGATCCACCATAAATCAGACCTCGAGATAGTTCTTTAGGGCTTGTTTGTTGAGAAAGTGTATATGTTGCAATGGTTTGTTCTACTGGTATCATCCCCACACCTAATCCTCCAAATTGCTCTTGGAAACGGCTTCTCAAATCGCATGAAATGCGGTCGCACTCCAATTGAGAGTCGCCATAGTGCAAAATCCGTACATGATTTTTGCTCGCACCATCTAACGCCTTGAAAAAGTTATCTAAGTAGACAATGTCATCGTTGGGTAAGAAAAATCGTGCAGGGCTTGTCTCGCAAAATTTCTTAAATTCATTCTCTTTAGCAATTTCCAAATCACTCTTTCTTTTTTCAATAATATCTTTAGGTGACTCTTGAGGAGTTGCAATAGTGTCTTTGTCAACAGAAATAACCTCGGCTATTGAGGGGAATTTCAATGTTGTGCCAAAGAAACTCATGCCATCATTCGGAAATATTATGCACAATAATCCCAATGATGCTAATACTGCTAAAATGAATTTCAATACTGATTTTGCTTGCATGGACTAAAATTCGCTTGTGAAGTGGAATTTAATTTTAGGGAAATCTGATTGAGCCATTTGAAGCACATAATTAGAATCGGCAAGGAATACATCACGACCTTCTTTGTCAACTGCCATAAATTGGTGCTTGCGTTTTTTGAATGCTTCTAATGCTGCAGCGTCATCGCTTTCAATCCAACATGCTTTATATAATGAGATTGGTTCCCATCTACATTGAGCACCATATTCGTTTAGCAAACGATATTGAATAACTTCAAACTGCAATTGACCAACCGTACCAATGATTTTGCGGCCATTGAATTGGTTGACAAACAGCTGAGCAACACCCTCGTCCATCAATTGTTGAACTCCCTTTTCGAGTTGCTTTGACTTCATAGGGTCGGTATTTTCAATATACTTAAACATTTCGGGAGAGAAACTTGGCAATCCTTTGAAGTGGAGTTGCTCGCCTGCAGTTAGAGTATCGCCAATTTTGAAATTGCCAGTGTCGGGAATCCCTACGATGTCACCAGGGAATGCTTCATCTACAATATTTTTCTTTTGAGCCATAAATGCCGTAGGTGCAGCAAATTTCATCATTTTACCCGAACGAATGTGTTTGTAATTGGCATTGCGTTCAAATTTGCCAGAGCAGATTTTTACGAATGCAATACAACTGCGGTGGTTGGGGTCCATATTTGCGTGAATCTTAAACACAAAACCTGAGAAGTTATTCTCTTCAGGTTTGATTTCGCGTTCTTCGGCTTGAATAGGACGTGGTGATGGAGCAATTTCAACAAAACAATCAAGAAGTTCTTTTACGCCAAAAGTGTTTAGTGCCGAACCAAAAAATACAGGGGCTACTTTGCCTTTTAGATATTCCTCTTTGTTAAATTCTGGATATACACCTTCTATAAGTTCGAGGTCTTCTCTCAATTTTGATGCATCGGCATCTCCCACATGTTCATCAATGCGGGGGTCGTTTACATCTTCAATTTCAACACGTTCCGAAACCTTTTGTTTATTAGGAGTAAACAAATCAAGAGATTGCTCGTGGATGTTATATACACCCTTGAATTTTGCACCAATATTAATAGGCCAACTTAAAGGACGTACACTAATTTTAAGTTCCGATTCAAGCTCATCGAGAATCTCAAATGGGTCTCTACCTTCGCGGTCTAATTTGTTTACAAATATAATAACAGGAGTGTTGCGCATGCGACACACTTCCATCAATTTACGGGTTTGTTGCTCAACACCTTTTGCTACGTCAACCACAATGATAACACTATCTACGGCGGTCAATGTGCGATAAGTATCTTCTGCAAAGTCTTGGTGACCAGGGGTATCCAAAATGTTGATTTTATAATCACCATAATTAAAACCCATAACCGATGTTGCAACCGAAATACCACGTTGCTTTTCGATTTCCATCCAGTCAGATGTGGCTGTTTTTTTTATTTTATTTGATTTTACGGCTCCTGCGATATGAATTGCACCACCATATAAAAGCAATTTCTCTGTTAGAGTAGTTTTACCCGCGTCAGGGTGACTAATAATCGCAAATGTGCGACGACGGCTTATTTCATCAATTAATGTTGCCACTTAAAAAATATTATTTGTTGTTATTATTTATTCGATTAATACATTCAATTAAACTATCTTGCCAGTAAGGGATAGTTACATTATATGTCGCTTTAATTTTTGTTTTATCAAGTACACTATAGAATGGACGTACTGCTGCAGTAGGGTAGTCCTTTGTTGGAATTGGATGTACTTCGCAATTTGTAATGTTTCCATATCGGTGTATCGCTTTTGCAAAGTCATACCACGAACACACTCCCTCATTGGAGAAATGATATATACCCTCTACCCATTGATGTGAGATTAATATTGCATATATCGCTTTGGCTAAGTCATAGGCATAAGTCGGAGTCCCTATTTGATCACATACTACACTCAGTTGAGTACGCTCATTTCCCAATCTCAACATCGTTTTTACAAAGTTGTTTCCATAGGGAGAATATAACCACGAAGTGCGTATGATAATGCTATCGGGAGCGAGTGCCAATAGCGCAGTTTCACCTTTTCTTTTGGTTGTGCCATATTGAGATGTTGGATTTACTTTGTCCGACTCTTTGTATGGACAATGAGCAGTGCCGTCAAATACATAATCGGTAGATATATGGATAACTTTTGCACCATTAGCATCGGCTGCAGTAGCGATGTTCTGCACTGCATTGATATTTATTGCCGCACACTCCAATTTTTCATCCTCGGCTTTGTCTACAGCGGTATATGCCGCACAGTTTACGATGTGTGTAATGTCATTATTGCATACAAATGTTTTAACCGCGTCAGCATTGGTTAAATCAAGTTCGGCAATATCGGTATACAATGTTTTGCCAGGGATTTCTGCCTCTAAAACATTGCGCAATTCATTGCCTAATTGTCCATTTGCTCCAGTTACAAGTATCTTCATAATACACTTAGGTTATTTAAGACTGCAAAGATACTGAAAATCACTCGCATTTGCAAGAAAATCGAGGTGGGATTATGGCGTATTTTGGCTTTTTGTGCTATACAAACTATTGTTGATATAAAGGCATTTTTTTTGAGAATTATATACGAATAGATCAAGTGTATTGAGTGCGTCAAAACTCTCAAGGTGGGAAACGTATTTACTTATTCATAAATTTTTACTCTTCGTTTTTGAAAAGTTTATCCTCTGAATCGAGCTTGAAGTAGTGAGAAAGTAGGGCAATAAATCGAGTGATTTGGGTGAGTGCAGTTAGGGTGTCTTTGGTTATTTCTTTTCCTTGTAGGCGGAGTAGGAGCATGCCATAAAGTGCAGTAAAGCAGGTCTCTAATTCACCTTGCTTATTTTCGCCTGCTTTTGCACGCAATTCAACAATAAAGGGGAGAGTTTTGTAGTATTCAGCACTATATTCAGTAAATTGGGAGTCTTTTAATATAGCATCATGTAATTGCGCAAGTTGAAGTATTATATTCTTGTTAAGCTGTAAATGTCCGCTCTTAATAACATCTTCACGGCGCATCATATCGATTAGCGACTCATACCATTCAATCATTTGCTTTTGTTGCTCTTCGGTTAAACTGAATTTAGCAACGATATTTTGAGCGATTTTGTCAATATCTAAATCATTGGCACGAATTAAATCTTCAATTTGCCACATATATAGTAGGTATTCGGCAATGTTTTCTTTGCGTTTTTGAGATGCTACAAACATAATTCTTTATTTGATTAAATAACTCTACAAAGTTACGATTGATGACTATTTTTTGCAAAATTATAGAAAGTAAATTTTGTGAAAATTAGAGGCATTTCTAAATATTTTGTGTAATTTTGTTGCGTAATGCCTCGTGGTGTAATGGTAGCACGTCGGATTCTGGTTCCGCCTGTGAGGGTTCGAGTCCTTCCGGGGCAACAAAAAATATTTTAGCGTGTTTGTTGATTCGATTTACTTGGTAATGTAAGAATTAAAGCCTCAAAAAGGTGTTATAGGTGCATTTTTGTCAGAAATGATAAAAATGTTCATGTTTTGAATAAAAACTTATATATTTAATGTGTTATTACCAAATAAATAACTATCTTTGCAGTCGTTTTTGCCAAATTGTGCAAATTCGAATGCTTTAATTTGATAAAAAGTTATAAAAACAATGATAAATATTACTTTTCCTGATGGTAGCGTAAAGCAATTTGAATCTGGGATTACTCCTCTTCAAATTGCAGAAAGCATTAGCTCGCGTTTGGCTCAAGATGTTCTTGCAGCTTCTATTAACGAGCAAGAATGGGATTTGACTCGCCCCGTCAATGAAGATGCGTCGATAAAGTTATTTAAGTGGGATGATGCTGAAGGTAAGCATGCTTTCTGGCATAGTTCTGCGCACTTGTTGGCCGAAGCTCTTCAAGAGTTGTATCCTGGTGTAAAATTTGGTATTGGTCCAGCTGTTGAAAATGGATTCTACTACGATATCGATCCAGGTGAACACACGCTTACAGCTGCTGATTTTCCAAAAATTGAGAAAAAAATGCTCGAATTGGCTCAACGTAAAGTTGAAATCAAACGTAGCGATATCTCAAAGGCTGATGCATTGAAACTTTTTGGCGATAGAGGAGAAGTATATAAATGTGAACTTATTAACGAACTTGAAGATGGTACAATTTCTACCTATACTCAAGGTTCGTTTACCGACCTTTGCCGTGGTCCACATATCCCTAACACTGCTCCTATCAAAGCAGTTAAAGTAACATCGCTTGCTGGTGCTTACTGGCGTGGTGATGAAAAACGCAATCAATTGGTGCGTGTGTATGGTATCACATTCCCTAAAAAGAAAATGCTTGACGAGTATCTTGTGATGCTTGAAGAAGCAAAGAAACGCGACCACCGTAAGTTGGGTAAAGAGATGGAATTGTTTGCATTCTCTCAAAATGTAGGTGCTGGTCTTCCATTGTGGCTTCCTAAAGGTGCTGCATTGCGCGATCGTCTTGAACAATTCCTTCGCAAAATCCAAAAACAATATGGTTACCAACAAGTAATCACTCCACATATTGGTAATAAAATGCTATATGTTACTTCAGGTCACTATGCTAAATATGGTAAGGATTCATTCCAACCAATTCATACTCCTGAAGAAGGTGAAGAATACTTGCTTAAACCAATGAACTGTCCTCACCACTGTGAGATTTTCAAGGCATTCCCTCGTTCTTATCGTGAATTGCCATTGCGTCTTGCTGAGTTTGGTACAGTATATCGTTATGAACAAAGTGGTGAGCTCCATGGTTTGACACGTGTTCGTGGCTTTACTCAAGATGACGCACACATT
>JAFOYQ010000172.1 GCA_017424575.1 Muribaculaceae bacterium | reverse complement strand
ATCCTCATACAGTATTTGTAACAAATGATACTACAATTACTGCCGAGTTTAGAAAAATTAACGAAGAACCAGAAGATAAACATAATATTTTTATAGTAGAATCAGCAGATAAAACACAAGGTGATGTAACAATTACTATTACTGCAAATGCAATAAAAGGCTTTGATTTTTCACATTGGTCTGATGGTAGTACTGAAAATCCAAGAATTGTTACCCTTGATGAAAATATCGAATTATATGCATACTTCAAAGTAGCAGAAGCAACAAACCTCGAAACCTCAAAAATATCATCTGCTAACATCTACACAACCAACAGCACACTCCACATCGAAGGCGCAACAACCGACTACCACATCCTCGATGCTGCAGGTCGCCTAATCTACTCTGGCAACGCCACTACTCTCACCCTCCCACGAGGCATCTATCTCATCACAATGGGTGGCGAAGTAGAAAAAATAGTGTTATAACGACTCATAGTTTTTTACCCTCACAAACCATATAAAAAAAACAAACTGCCATCTCACACAAGCTGTGAGGTGGCGGTTTTGTATATGATTTTTTGCTCTATTTATTTGGTTATTAGGGGATTTTTTTGTATCTTTGCATTGTAAAAGATAACTTAGTTTGTGACTATCATCTATTGATTATCGGACGCACGAGCCGTGCGTCCCTACATAAAAAAAAACGAACATCATGAACAATAACATAAATTTCGATAATCTCGTTCAGCAAATTGAATATACCGACCATGCACTACAAAATAATGCTCGGTTGATAATCAATCGGCACGTGACAACTAAAGCTTGGTTGACTGGATATTATATAGTGGAATATGAGCAACATGGAAGTGATAGAGCGCAGTACGGGGAGAGATTGTTGCAGAATTTAACAAAACGATTGGGCAATAAAAAATTTAGTGTTACAACATTGAAAATTTATCGTCAATTCTATCTGACTTATTCTCAATTATTTGCACCAATAGCTCAATTTTTGAAGACTAATTTAGCAATTGGTCAGTCAGTGACTGACAAATTACAATTGATTGATAATCAAACTTCTAAAAAAGGTCAGTCAGTGACTGACAAATTTGTTATGCCAATGTTGCAAGAGAAGCACAATTCAATTCTTGTAGATTCGAGCAATTTGTTTAATAAATTATCTTTCACCCATTTAGTTTCTCTTATACCAATAAACGACCCCCTAAAACGCGCGTTCTACGAAACTATGGCCATAAATGGAACGTGGAGTGTACGCGAATTGCAACGACAAATTGACTCTAATTACTACGAACGCAGTGGATGGAGCAAACGCCCTGAAGAGTTGGCGCGTATGGTACAAGGCAATGCCGAAATTGCAACTTTAGCAATGGATATTAAGTCGCCATTTGTGTTTGAATTTTTAGGTCTACAAGCCAAAGATGTGATAGAAGAATCGGACCTCGAGAGTGCATTAATCAGTAACTTGCAAGAGTTTATACTCGAACTCGGAATGGGATTCTGCTTTGAAGAACGTCAAAAAAAACTACTCATCGACGACCGATATTATAAGGCTGATTTGGTGTTCTATCATCGCATATTGAAACGCCATGTCATCATCGAACTCAAAGCTCACAGATTGGATTATGCTGACGTAGCGCAACTAAATATGTATCTTGCCTACTATCGCAAAAACATTATGCTCTCCGACGACAATGAGCCTATCGGCATATTACTATGCTCGGAAGTTGGACAAGAGATGGCTGAATACACCATGATGGGTGCTGATGCCAATCTGTTTTTATCGAAATATCAACTCGAACTACCAAGCACCGAACACTTTACCGAGTTTCTGCGCAAAGAAAATGAAGGTCTTAATAAAGATAT
>JAFOYQ010000171.1 GCA_017424575.1 Muribaculaceae bacterium | reverse complement strand
ATAGTAAATACTTTTTTCCATTATTTGTCGATTTTTTCAATCCACGGCATATTATTGGGGTCGGGAACAATCTCCCTCAACTCCCAAATGCGCCCCAAGTCACGCAGGTACTTGTTCGAGAATAGAATATCATAGGGTACCGCGAAACCCTTGTAGAACTACTCTACGAGGGTTTTTCTTTTGTCAAAAACGCAAAAATGGTCACTTTTGGTCACCTTTTGCAATAGATTTCATTTTCTGTGCGAAATTAAAAAGTTTTTGAAATCTATTTCATTTTTTCTTGCAAATTTTCTCCTTACCTATAATAACGTTTTCACATTATTAATTGCACAACACTCTTCATTTTTTATGGTGAGGATAACTACGAATGTTGGCAATATTGGAGAATAAAATAAAAAAATAAGCCATTTTTCATATTTATCTCCTTTTTTTTGTCCGATTTTTCGGTTTTCATTTGTCTATGATGTCAAAAACTATTAATTTTGTACTCAAATCAAATTAATTAGCATGAATTTTACATCAGTAAACAAAACTTTTGAGGCATCTTTCCGTAAAAACTGGGATCGTCCTGCAATCTCA
Source organism: Muribaculaceae bacterium (assembly GCA_017424575.1). Taxonomy (GTDB): domain Bacteria; phylum Bacteroidota; class Bacteroidia; order Bacteroidales; family Muribaculaceae; genus RGIG4079. The sequence continues at coordinate 15,539 of JAFOYQ010000171.1, read as the reverse complement.
AACTACCAAGGTGCCACATTGCATTACCGCGACCTTGCCCAAAGAATTGCACAACTTCACATCATGTTTGAAGAATGTGGATTGGAAAAAGGTGATAAGGTAGCAATTTGCTCACGAAATCAAGCCAACTGGGCTGTATCATTCTTATCGGTTATGACCTATGGGGCTGTGCCCGTGCCATTGATGCATGAATTTAAGCCATCAAACATTCATCATCTTGTTAACCACTCTGAATCAAAAGTTTTATTTGTTGATGAAGTAATATGGGAGAATGTTGTAGAATCGGAAATGCCTGAACTACAAGCAATCATTCAAGTTAATACATTCAAACTATTATACGCTGCTAACGACCGTATCACCGAAGCAAGAGCACGCCTCAATGAGTTGTTTGGCAAGAAATATCCTATGGAGTTTACTCCTGAATCAATCAGCTATTATGAGGACCAACCCGAAGAATTGGCAATCATCAACTACACTTCTGGCACATCAGGTTTCTCTAAAGGTGTAATGATTCCATTTAGAGCTATCGCTTCTAACCTTGAGTTTGGGAGCAAAGCTCTCCCTAACCTCGACAACAAATCAAATGTAGTGTCAATGTTGCCATGCGCTCACATGTATGGCCTTATGTTTGAAGTATTATATGAATTGTCACGCGGTTGTCATGTTCACTTCCTCTCACGCCTCCCAAGCCCAAAAATCATTCTACAAGCATTGGCTGAAGTGAAACCAAATGTGGTTATCGCTGTGCCTCTCATCATTGAAAAGATTTACAAAAACAAGGTTAAGCCTGTATTAGAAAAGGCAGGTATTAGATTTGCCTTAAAAGTTCCAGGCCTTGATCAACTCATTATCAATAAAATCAAAGCTGAGCTCATCAACGCATTTGGTGGCGACTTCTACGAGGTAATCATCGGTGGTGCTGCATTCAACAAAGAGGTTGAAACATTCTTCAAAAAAATGAATTTCCCATTCACAGTGGGTTATGGCATGACCGAATGTGCGCCTATCATCACTTACTCTGACTGGAAAACCGAAAAGCTCTATTCATGTGGTGAAATCGTGCCAAATATGGAGATGAAAATCGATTCTCCCGACCCTCAAAACATCCCTGGCGAATTGCTCGTAAGAGGTGCAAATGTGTTCCTTGGATATTACAAAAACCCCGAAGCCACAGCCGAAGCTCTCGATGAAGATGGTTGGTTGCACACTGGCGACATGGGTATCATTGATGCCGAAGGTAGCTTATTCCTTCGTGGTCGTTCAAAATGTATGATATTAGGTCCTTCAGGACAAAATATTTACCCCGAAGAAATCGAAGCAGCTCTTGATGTTCGTCCATATTTCGTAGAATCACTTGTTATCGAAGATGAAGGGGGCTTAACAGCACTCGTATTCCCCGACTTTGACCAAGGTGCCAAAGATGGTATGAACCAAAAAGAGTTTACCAAATATATCAAATCAACTCTTCCCGATATCAACAAAGATCTTCCCAACTATGCTCGTTTGAAAAATATCGAAGTAATGTCGGAAGCATTTGAACGCACTCCTAAAAAGAGTATCAAACGATATCTTTACCAACGTATCAAAAAATAATCATTCAATAAATTTCCAAAACACAATTCAACTGCATTATAACCCGCTAGTTATAATGCAGTTGATTGTTTATATAGAGTTATTCTATAATGTGATAGATTTTATCGGTTGCAGCAACAAAAACATACTATTATCTTTGCAGTGAATAAAACAAACAACACGTTTTATTTGTTAAGTTAACATGATTAATAACATTAAAAAGATAAGATTATGAAAAAGTATCGTTGCACAGTATGTGATTGGATTTATGACCCCGAAGTAGGTGACCCTGATGGAGGTATCGCACCTGGAACATTATTTGAAGACATTCCCGATGATTGGAGTTGCCCTCTTTGTGGTGTAACAAAAGCCGACTTCGAAGAGGTTGAAGAATAATTTTCACTCGCAGATATATTCAAGGTATATATACAAAAATGAGGTGTGTCATTGACACACCTTTGTGTTTTTAACCCCTCAGTCGCAAGCGACAGCTCCCCTAAGAGCAGGGGAGCAATGCAATTAATATCGCAATTAGCACATTGACATGAATCGGTGACAGTCCTCTCCTATTTTAGAGATGATAGCACGTAATGCCAAAGGGATTCTAACTCAAATTTATACTATTTTACCCCTTAACACACATATCTTTTCATGGGAGTGAGTGATAGCACATAAACAAGAAGGGCTGAGCCAAGGAATGTTGCCAGTGGAGCAATCAACATTGCCCACTCACAATTTTGCACATGGGGCAACACTACATATTCATATATCGCTGTGTGGCAAAGGTAAATGCCAAACGACAATTTTGCCAATCGCGTCACTCCTATTTCTATCCATTTAGGCAATCTTTTCACTTGCGTTATAAGAATGAAATATATTGCCATATATGCCACGACATTAATGTGCAAATCATTGTGAAGCATATAGGTGAGTCCATATTTCTCAGTGAAGAAATATAGTCGTATAGGGAGCGCCACAGCAAGGATTAATAACACCACCCATGCCATTGTTTTATAACGGCACGATTCATCTTGCAACGGATATCGATAGAGGTAATATCCCAACAGCATATACCCCAAATAGCCTACAAATGGGCTTAACATAGTGCTGTGAATATCTTGAGGGAACTCTACATAATAACATGCATAAGGGATAGCAGTCGATAGAGCCCACAACACGAGAACATACTCTATCCAGCGACGTGATGTATTTTTTAACCACACCGACATGATGGGTGCAATCAAATAAAAACCCATAAGTGCATACATAAACCATGCTGCTCCAAACGAGGGCTTTAATGGCAATGAGTAAAATTCTTTCCATAGCTTGCCAAGTGTCCACCCCTCAAAATGGTATGATAGTAATAAATACACTACCGACCAGATAAAAAATGGTGGAAATATGCGTTTGAAACGTTTTTTTAAGAATGCTACACCACTCCCCTCAACAGGCAGCAATACAGCACCCGAAATCATAAAAAACAGCACACTATCTCCCACTATTATATGCATCATCGTTACCTCATCGGCACCAAGACCGCACACAATAGTGTGATCAATAATAACAAATATCATTGCCACCACACGAAGCAAATCTAAGCCAAGTATGCGCTGTTTCATTTCTTATAGTTTGCCAATGAGTCTTCCAAACTGGTTATAATCATCGCTTTCAATTCAGGAGGGTCTATTACCGTAATGTTAGGCCCATGCGAAAGCAACTCCTGCACAAAGTCGGGGGTAATGCGTAGTCGATAAGTAAATATCGAGTAATCGTCGTGAATCATCTCTTGTTGCGATGAGTGCAGAGGCAATGCTCGCAAATATTTTGCTTGACGCGACGAAGCCTTTATCGACACATTTTTTATCTCACCCTGAGAGAATACGATACCGAAACTATATTTTGTATATGACTCAGCATCAAAGTCGGCAGGCATTTCAAAACCCTCTTGAAGCACCACCATGTCGCGCATACGGTCGAGAGCATAGGTTTTGATTTTCTCCTCCTTTACATTCAACCCTGTAATATACCAGCGTTGACGAAATATTTTCAGGAAATAAGGGTGTACAACAATGTCGGGAGTAGCGTTAGAGCGAGTATAGGGCTGATATGTAAACTTGATTTGTCTAAACTCCTTAAGCGCATCAATCACCGATGCCAAGAACTCACGTGCCGATGGAACATCTTCAATAAAAATGCGATTTGACACATCGCGCGACTCACTCAACACGTTATTCATTGCTGTGGTATTGAGCAACCAATTGGTCACACTTTCATTGTGAGTATCCCCCTCCTCAATATAATACTCAAATGTGGAAGGGTTACACTCAATATTTATCTTAAACAGTTCCTCTATGGCCACACGATAATTATAGAAAGTGCGACGAGGTAGTGGCTCGCCATTAGAAAAGGGCGACTTTTTCCAACGCACATTCAACTCCTCGCGAGTGATATGACCATAGCGTTTTATCGTATCAACCAGCCATATATAACGGCTGAATAGATCTTTTGACATAACTGTCCTTTTGTTTATTATTTGCTATTCTTACCAACTGAAAGCAATGCCAAACCAGCAACAGTCAACACGGCATTGATAATCAATAGTTCAAAACTTGTTGTATAGTTAAATTGCTCTTTCAATTGCCATTGTACTATCCACGACAATGCGGGAGCAAGCACACACACCACTGGAACCATCTTGTCGCGCACTTGCATTTTTGTAAACATACCAAACACAAACAAACCAAGTATAGGGCCATAAGTGTATGAAGCAAGAGTGTAAACTGCACTAATTGCATCTTGGTCACTTGCATAGTAGAATACCACGATAACAGCACCCATCAACACCGACATCATAATGTGAACCATTTTGCGCACGCGAGTGAGTTTTGCATCGTCATATCGTTTTTGGCCATCGAGAATATCAACAGTGAAAGATGTAGTGAGTGATGTAATTGCCGAGCCTGCTGCTGAATATGCTGCCGAAATCAATCCCAAAACAAACAATATCAACACCACTACTGGCATGCCATCGCTTTGTGCTACCATACCAAATATATCGTCCGATTTTTCGGGCATTGCCATATTCATTTTACCCATATACATCACGAGCAATGTACCCAACACAAGGAATAATGCAATTACAAAGAACTGTATCACACTGCTCACAATCATATTTTTTTGTGACTCTTTTGAATCTTTACAAGCAAGATTGCGTTGCATCATATCTTGGTCAAGACCAGTGGTTGCAATTACCATAAACACACCTGCAAGGAATTGTTTCCAGAAGTAAGTACCTGCTTTAGCATCTTCAAAGAAGAACACTTGCGATGTGCTATCACCAGCAACTGCGCTCACCATCTCACCAAAAGAGAACCCAAGGCCTTTTGCCATGAAATAGATACACAACACCACCGAAAGCACCAAGCAACAACTTTTCAACACATCGGTCCAAATTACCGATTTCACACCACCTTGAGCAGTGTAGAGCCATATCAACGCAATAGTTGCAACCACGTTCAACACAAATGGAATTCCAAGTGGGTCAAACACAAGAATTTGCAATGTAGCACACACTACCAAGAAACGCACCGATGCGCCCAATATCTTTGATACAAAGAACAACCATGCACCACTACGATATGTCGATACTCCGAAACGCTCGCCAAGATAGCCGTAAATCGACACCAAATTACGTTTGTAGAACATCGGAATCAACACAAATGCTATGAGGAAATACCCTACGATGAAGCCTAAACACATTTGCAGATAAGAGTAGCCCTTAGCCACAACCATACCTGGCACCGAGATAAATGTTACACCCGAAATTGCTGCTCCAATCGTAGCAATCGACACTAATACCCATGGGTTTTTACGGTTGCCCGAGAAAAATGTAGCGTTATCCGACTTGCGTGATGCGAAATATGAAATCAATAACAACAACGCAAAGTATGCGATTATCGTAATAATTACAATCCAATGGTTTTGCATAATTTTTATCCTTATTTATTAATTTTTATTCAGTTAATTTATTCTTCATAAAGTAGATATGGCTTACGTTGTGCCTTAAATGCCTCAACATCATCGGCCCATGTCGCCTTAATTTCTTCGGCACTCATTCCCTTTTCAATCATGCCACGAATGTTCTCATCGCCAATAAGTTTTTCAAAAAACACCTTAGCGCCTGCATACTTATAGCCATTGTCGAAAAATTCATCAACAGGCACATTCATGCATCGATAAGCATCAATAAGGTATTCAAGAGTCAAGCCCTTTGCGATAATAGCCTCATCATCAAGATTGCGAAGGTCGCGACCGTAGCATTTCTTATCGAGCAATGGTGGATTTTTTGCACCCTCTACACTGCGAGGAGTAAACTCAAAATCGCAACCTTTCATGTCGGGGTGGCCATAAATTTCAAACGGAGCATCAGTACCTCGACCAAGGCTCACCGACGTTCCTTCAAAATAACATATTGAAGGATATAGATAAATCGACCTCATAGTGCGAAGATTGGGCGATGGAGCAACTGGCAACGCATAGCGTGTTTGGTGTGTATAGTTTTTACACTTCACCACATGCAAAGGCACTGTTGCGCCATTATTCAACCACTTTTCACCATTTACCATCAATGCAAGTTCGCCAAGAGTAAGACCATGCACCACAGGGATAGGCAACTTACCCACACCCGATTTTAGTTTCATATCAAGTGTAGGGCCATCAACATACATGCCGTTAGGATTAGGACGGTCAAACACCATAAACTCCTTACCACTCACAGCCGCTGCATTCATCAAATCGACCATTGTGCAGTAATAGGTATAGAAACGCAACCCCACATCTTGAATGTCGGTTACGATAATATCAATTTTATCAATAGAATCCTTTGAAAGAGCCTTTTTCTTGTTGCTTCCATAGAGTGATTCGATGCGAATACCCGTTTTTGAGTCAACCTCACTATTTACCGATTCTCCAGCATCGGCTGTGCCACGAAATCCATGCTCGGGCGAATATATCACCTCGACATCGAGTCCATTTTCGAGCATAATATCAAGAGTGTGGCGATCTCCTACCATCCCGGTATGATTAGAGAAAAGGCCGATTTTTTTACCCTTGAGCAATGGAATATACTCATCTACTTGCGCAGCTCCCACCACAACTTCTTGTGCCGACAACATCGCGCTTCCAAAAGCCACTAACATAGTTAGTGCTACAACTAATTTTTTAAGTCTCATATCTACAATTCTGAAATATTTTGTAAAGATACAAACAATTCAAATACACTCTTGTACATTTTTTGCACATAAGTATTAATATATCTTAAAATCATCACCCCTCACTCAACCTCTTAGGAAATATACACTAAATTTGCCAGCACAACACACTCGGGGTATTAGCTCATCTTGGTAGAGCGCTACACTGGCAGTGTAGAGGTGAGCGGTTCGAGTCCGCTATACTCCACAAAAAAATGCTAACAACTGCAATTCACAGTGTTAGCATTTTATTTTGCTTTAACAATTCCCAAATGAAATGTATTGTACCTATCGTTGGTCGGCGCCGTCCGACATATTTCCGGTACCCTGGTAAGGAGTAGTGCTTTCGAGTGCTTCGATAGGCATTTCCATACCAAATGTGTCGGGTGCTTCAACCATTTCTTTATCTGTTGTTTCGCTCGCACCACACGATGACAATGCCATCGCCACGAGTGCTATAATAAAGTATTTTTTCATTGCTAAAATATTTAATATAATCCTTTTGTTTTCGCAAATTTAATGTTTTATTTTGAAAAATCAAATCAATTAATGTGCTTCGAGCCAATTATTGCCCACTCCAGCCGACACAGTCAATGCCACTCGCCCATGATAAGCATTTTCCATATTCTTTTTAACCAATTCTTCTACACGTTGTTGCTCCTCAGGCACTACATTAAACACTAATTCGTCATGCACCTGCATAATCATCTTTGAGCGCAACCCTTCTGCAGCAAAATCGCGAGCTATGTCAATCATAGCCACCTTAATGATATCAGCTGCCGATCCTTGAATAGGCGCATTTACAGCATTTCGCTCGGCATATCCACGCACCACTGCATTTCGAGAGTTGATATCGGGCAGATAGCGACGACGCCCTTTTATTGTTGACACAAACCCATCTTTACGCACTTGCTCAAGGTTGTCGTCCATATACTTGCGCATTTGTGGATATGACGCATAATACCCCTCGATAAGCATCTTGGCATCGGCACGCGATATCGACAAGCGTTCCGACAACCCAAATGCCGAAATGCCATAGATAATGCCAAAGTTGGCTGTCTTGGCATAACGACGCTGTTCATCGGTTACCTCATCAAGCGACACCCCATACACCTTTGCAGCTGTGGCTCGGTGAATATCGGCTCCCGAACGGAATGCCTCTATCATATTTTCATCGCCACTCATATCGGCTATAAGGCGCAACTCGATTTGCGAATAGTCGGCCGAATAAAGCACACACCCCTCATCAGCGATAAATGCACGACGAATTTCGCGACCATCTTCAGTGCGAACTGGAATATTTTGTAAATTGGGATTAGTTGACGATATACGCCCTGTTGCCGTAACAGTCTGATTATATGATGTATGAATTTTCCCAGTTGCTGGATTTATCAATTCGGGTAATGCATTAATATATGTGCTTAAGAGTTTTTTCAAACCTCTAATCTGTAATATTTTGTCAACAATAGGGTGTACCTTACGATACTTTTCCAAAACATCTTCGGCTGTAGAATAAGCTCCCCCTTTTGTACGTTTTGCTTTAGGGTCAATTTTCAAGCGTTCAAACAACACCTCGCCCACCTGCATAGGCGACGACACATTGAATTCACCCCCAGCAAGTTCATATACCGATTTTTCAATCTCATGCACACGCAATGTGAGACTTTGCGACATCTTTGCCAACTCTCCAACATCTATTCTCACACCCTCAATCTCCATATCGGCAAGCACCTTCACAAAGGGTAACTCAATCTCATTCAATAGCGAAATTAGCCCCTCATCTTCAAGCATAGGGCGAAATTTTTCACACAGGCGCAATGTGAGGTCGGCAATTTCACACATCACATTACCCACCACAGCCTCATCAATCTCTGCGCCTACCTTGCGCTGCAACGCATCTTCTACAGCTTGACTTGCCATGCAACCAAGATAGGTAAACGCGAGCGAAGGCAACGAGTGCTTCATTTCAGATTGCAACAGATAGTGTGCCACTGCTGTATCATAATAATTTGATGTGAGTTCAATTCCTTCGTTGTGCAATATAATGTAGTCGCGTTTCACATCGTGGCTCACATATTGCACCTGTTTTGAACACAACAACATTCTCAACACCACTTTCATTTGCTCACGCGCCTCATTATCAATAGGCATTGCCACATATACTGCCTCATTGGGCGTCATTGATATGGCAACCCCCTTCCAGCGAGCAGTCATAGCCTCAGCACCCGATGCGTAGATAGCCACACCCACCTTAGGCATGCTTAAGGCTTGCGACACCACCTCCGATACCTCTTTAAGTGAACTCACAGTGCGATATTGCCCCATCACACTCACACACTCTTGCTGAGCAGGAGCATCGTCAAATAACGATGGCTCGTCAAACAGCGAAGCTTGTGCCGATACTACAGGCGTAGGAGCCACCTCAATCGCAGGGGTTACACCCAGTTTGGTCAAGAACGACTTAAATTCAAGTTCGGTATAAATCTCAGCCAATCGTGCCTCATCGGCATCTTTACATGCCAAATCCTCGATATTTACATCTACTGGCACATCGGTTTTTATCGTTACCAAGAATTTAGAGAACTTTATTTGCTCCACATTCTCAGCCACCTTCTTTTGTATAGCACCTTTGAGAGAATCAACATTTTCAATAAGGTTTTCCACTGAGCCCCACTCATTTATGAGTTTTACAGCTGTCTTTTCACCCACACCAGGGCAACCAGGTATATTATCACTTGCATCACCTTCAAGAGCAAGAAGGTCAATTACTTGCGATGTTGAAGATATGCCATATTTTTCGCATACCTCTTTCACTCCACGCACCTCAAATCCAGTTCCTTTCAATGCTGGGCGATACATCAATACCTTATCGGTTACCAACTGACCATAATCCTTATCGGGAGTCATCATTAACGTAAGATACCCCTCTGCCTCGGCCTTTCGCGACAAGGTTCCTATCACATCATCTGCCTCAAATCCAGGCACTTCAATCACAGTAATATTGTGCGCAGCAAGAATATCTTTAATATATGGTATTGAGAGAGTTATATCTTCGGGTTGAGCATCGCGCTGAGCCTTATATTCGGGATATACCTCATGACGAAATGTTCCACCCTTGGGGTCGAAACACACTGCCACATGTGTAGGTTTCTCTTTGCGCAACACATCTTCGAGAGTGTTGCAAAACCCAAATATCGCCGATGTATTAAGCCCTTTTGACGTAAATCGTGGCGCACGTATCAGCGCATAATAAGCACGATATATCAACGCATAGGCATCAATGAGTAATAGTTTTTTATCCTCCATTTATGATTGTAGTTTTTGTTTTCGTTAAAATATTCCATAAATATACACATAAAAACCTCAACACACCCCAAAAAATCAAAAAAACATCACTTTTACCTCGCTTTTATTAGATTTTACTACCCTTTTATTACAAGTTTTTACTAATTTTGCACGAAATTTCAGTTTAAGATATGTCAACCATTCAATCGATTCAACAATCAATAGCGACAGAATTGGAAATGCTCAACAATCGCATCTCCTCAACTTTGGCGTCGCCCAACGCATTGATGAACCAGGTGGTTGAAGGATATCTTAAATCAAAAGGGAAGCAAATTCGTCCTATCATCGTTATCCTCAGTGCCAAACTCCTTGGCAAGGTAAACGACAACGTAATTGCAGCAGCAACATCGGTTGAATTGCTCCACAACGCCACTCTCATTCATGATGATGTAGTTGACGACACGAAGTTGCGTCGCGGACAAGCTACCATCAACAATATATGGGACAACCACATCGCCGTACTCGTAGGCGACTTTTTCCTATCTTCGGCTCTTTTCCAAGCTATAGAAACTGAAAATATTGCCATCATCAAGTCAATTACCAATCTTGGTAAGCAACTCTCAATTGGCGAAATCGACCAAATCTACAACGCTCGTTATCACACTCTTAGCGAAGACGCCTATTTCCAAACAATCTATCGCAAAACGGCATCATTGTTTGTATCGTGTGTTGAAGTAGGAGCCTATGCCGTGGGGGCTTCAAAGGAGCACACTCGCCTACTCTCAGAGGTAGCTCGTTTGCTTGGTCTTTGCTTCCAAATCAAAGATGACATTTTTGACTATTTTGATGATGAAAAAATCGGCAAACCTACTGGCAACGACCTTCGCGAAGGGAAAATCACTCTCCCCTTGCTACACGTGTTGCTCAACGACACTCTTCCTCAACACGAAGAGATGCTTGCACTCTCTAAAAAAGAGGTGCTCAACACCGACGAGATTAACACCCTCATCAACTATGCTAAAAGTAATGGTGGCATAGAATACGCCTACGACACAATGCACCGTCTTCGCAACGAAGCTGCCGACATCCTCGCTCAACTCCCCGAGTCGGAAGCCCGCCAACACTTCATCACCATCATCGACTACATTATCTCACGCGATAAATAATCGCCTTTTTTTGCATCACTTTTTTACGATATACTCATGCAGTCTTTTTGGGATTGTCGTATCTTAACAAAAGAGACTACATCTCATTATGGATATTGAAGAGCTAATAAACAAAGGATTAAAGGGCGATGAAAAATCCCTAAATCAACTTTACAGCATATATTCACACAAAATGGTGGGAATATGTGTTAAGATTGTAGGCAACCACATGATTGCCGAGGAATTAGCTCACGATGCATTTATTTTAGCAATTTCCAAGCTCAACCAACTACAAAACCCCAAACGATTTGACTCATGGATTTCATGCATCACCTCAAATGTAGCACGACGATATCTTGAACAACATCGCAGTAACCAAACTATCCCTTTCTCTGAAATTTCAGAAGAAGAAATCATGCAAGTTGAGCAACCCGAAGAAGCTCCAATGCGACCCCTACCCCCTCTTGAAACTATTCTCTCGGCTATCGACTCTCTCCCTAACGGATATAGTAAAGTGTTTCGAATGTCGGTAATACAAGATATGTCTCATGCCGAAATCGCCAATATTCTCGGCATAGCAGCACATTCTTCATCTTCACAATTAGCCCGTGCAAAAAAGATGCTTCGCAAAATACTCGCCAACTATTGGTCGCTATTGCTTTTGCTATTCATCTCGTCACCAGCCCTCTTTCTTTTCATTTTCCGTCATCAAGAAACCACAATCTCAACTGCCCCCTCTACTCCAAAACAAGGGGGATCACCCATTAGCAGACGCCTGGACTCCTTTCCATTACCTATAGAAAAGAGTAAGGCAACAATACCTATTCACATCAAAACAAACGATGTAAAAATAGCTACAAAACACCAATCTCTCCCCCAAAAACATACTGAAGTAGATAGCATCATTATTCCATCCTCTTCGACTGTTATTGACTCATCTTTATTCATCGCAAGCAACCCTGTCGACAGCGTTGTGGTTGACTCTATTTCTATCCCCGACCTTGATCCTCAAACATTCCTCGCTCAACAAGAGATTGAACCGATTATAAACAACGACAACAATTCGTCATGGAATATAAACATGTCGTTTGTAGGCAATATCTATGGCGCATCTCCAAGTAATGTTAAGGACTATTTTGATGACCACCTTACCACTGGAGGTGTAGATAACATCGATAGCAATCGATGGACTGGAGTCTTATCTTATGCCAACAATGCAAATCTTTCTGACGGAGAGCGCGCGGCAATAAAAGAGATTGCCAAATACCATATCCAACAAGGAGAAAAAACAGCAAATCGCTATGACAGTCACTATTTGCCATTTACTATCTCGGTAGCTGCTCAACACCGATTCAACAACCATCTCGGCATTGAATCAGGGCTTAACTATACCCTTTTATCATCTCAATTTGTATTAGGAGAAATCAATGCTGGAATTGTAGATAATCAAAAAATCCACTATTTAGGTATTCCTTTAAAAGTTTCTTATAATTGGTTAAACTCTAAACATTGGGACATATATTCTTCGGCTGGATTCACATTTGAGTTCCCTGTAAATTCTACACTCTCAACCGACTATCGTTTGAAAAAGTCGCTATATTTCAAAACAGAATCATTTAAAGCCCCATGCCAATGGTCAATGTCGGCTGGTGCAGGTGTGCAATACAACATAGGCTCACATTTTGGTATCTTCGCCGAGCCTAATGTTCAATATTTTATTCCAAATGGAAGCGACATTAAAACATACCGCACCGAGCACCCATTCTCTATCACACTGCCCATAGGGATCAGATGTCGCTGGTAAATCGGGCTTTTTCGTGCAGTCTTTTCCATTAATTCGTATCTTCATTATAGAAACGCCTAAATATTGTGTATTCTAGTATTTAGAATTTATCTTTGTGTAGGTTAATACCATAATTAATTAAACAATTTGTCTATTATGAAAACGATTAAGTACATTGCACCTATTCTCGCTTTAGCATATATCTCTTTTACTAGTTGTGAAGATGAACCAAATGGAGGCAATACATCTGAATTAAAAACAATTGAACTCACCGAAGGGGAATTAGTCATTGCAAAACAAAATAACCAATTCGCATGGAATATGTTTAGCTATGCAAATGACATAGAGGGAAATACAATAGTGTCTCCTTTAAGTGCATCATACGCCGTGTGCATGACTGCCGATGGGGCTAACGGAGATACTCGCGATGAAATTTATCGTGCTTTTGGCTTTGAAAACTGTGACAATGCAGACGTTAATAGTTATATGCAAAAACTATCAAGCCAACTTATGTCGCTTGACTCTAAAACAACAATGGCAATAGCCAATTCCTTATGGTATAACGAAACATATAGTATACGCGACTCTTATATCTCAAATCTAAAAAGTTTCTATAATGCAGATGTTAAACTATTAGGAGCAAATGCGGTAAATGATATAAACAATTGGTGTTCAAAGAAAACCAAAGGCCTCATTAAAAATCTTCTTTCTCCGAGTGACATTACTACTGATATCGCAGCTGTGTTAATAAATGCGCTATACTTCAAAGGAGAATGGAAGGAAAAATTTGATAAAAAAGACACATTTAAAGGAGATTTCTATTCTATTGACAATACCACCTCTAAAGTTGATTTTATGTCAGGCAAAAAGAGAGCTGGATACACCGAAACCGAAACATTCAAAATGGCAAGTCTCGACTTTGGCAATGGGGCATTTGTTGCTCGATTTATTCTCCCAAATAAGGACAAAACATTCAATGATTGTATCGAAGAAATAAAAACTATAGGTTGGGAACGAATCACAAGATGGTATACTACACACACTAAATACACCGTAAAAATCCCTAAATTTACGATAGCAAATAATCTTAACATGAAGCCCATATATCAAAAAATGGGTATAACATCGGCTTTTAATAGTTCAGCCGACTTCTCTAACATGTCATCAATAAGCTCAATATATGTAACAGACGCTTTCCAAAGCAATTACTTCAAAATTGACGAAACTGGCGCAACTGCTGCTTCTGCATCAGGAATGGCAATAGGAGATGGTGCTCCTATCGGATTCACACCTATCGTTCTTGACCGTCCATTTATTTTTGCATTGACAGAACAAAGCACTGGTGCAATTCTATTTATTGGCAAAGTAGAAAAGTTATAACCATTTAATTTATAGAAACTACAACTTTGTTGGCACAATTTTTTGTGCCAACTTGTTTATTATTACCTACTATATTGTAGGATAATAAAAGTCCTCGTAAAAAAATTGTTTTTTTTATCTCCCAAATGTGTGCTTTTTAATTTTTTTTTTAATTTTGCAATTGATAGTTAATTCTATACAATATAATCATAAACATATTCAGGTATGAATAGAATACTAACAATAATTACATGTTTTATGCTATGGGGAGGTTTGAATCTCCATGCAAAAGATTACACCATCCAAGAAATACCGATGGTGCATTTAGAGGACAAAACGCGCTATGTAAGCAATCCCGACAATATTCTTTCTGATTCCACCGTAGCAGCGATAGATTCCATTTTGTATGCTTTGGAAGAAAAAACAGGCATTCAGACAATGGTTGTTGTTGTAACTGGCATTGAAGGAGGTGATTGCTTTGATTTTGCCCATCGTTTGGGTAAGGAAAAGGGTGTAGGACAAAAAGGACGCGACAATGGGTTGGTCGTTCTTCTTTCAACCGAAGAACGATGTGTGCAATTTGTCACCGGTTATGGATTGGAAGGAGTGTTACCTGATGCCATCTGTAAACGCATCCAAAGTAAATATATGGTACAGCATTTAAGCAAGAGCGATTGGGACACTGGTATGATAGAAGGTATTCGTGCTCTAAATGGCTATTTAAATGGCTCAATGACCAACGAATTGCAAGAAGAAAGTGAAGATGACTTGGGATTTATTATTATGGGATTATTATTTTTGTTCCCCATATTTTTTATTCTATATAGAGTCTTCAAACCTTCTAAGCAACGTTGTCCTCAATGCAAAAAAAAGAATACAACAATGACTAAATCCAATACTCTATCAAAAACAAAGGATTATGAAGTGGTGAAAAAAATCTATACTTGCCAAGATTGTGGACATACTTTTGAGAAAGAAGAAAAAATCAACTTCCCAAAAGACGATGGCTTTAATAATACATCTGGCAGGGTTACACCCCGCAGGTCAAGCTATAATCACACACCTCGTGGTGGAAGTTTCGGTGGAGGAAGTTTCGGTGGAGGTGGAGCCGGTAGTAGATTCTAATATAAAACAATATTATTAACT
>JAFOYQ010000170.1 GCA_017424575.1 Muribaculaceae bacterium | reverse complement strand
GTTAAAAAACGGAGGACTATTTTATGAGTAAACCACTCAGAAGTGCAGCAAGCACTCAAGGACGAAGAATGGCTGGCGCTCGTGCGTTATGGCGTGCCAATGGAATGAAAGAGGATCAAATAGGCAAACCAATCATTGCCGTGGTCAATTCTTTCACTCAATTTGTGCCTGGTCACACACATCTTCACGAAATAGGTCAAATCGTAAAGGCTGAAATAGAAAAACTCGGTTGCTTTGCTGCCGAATTCAATACAATTGCCATTGACGATGGCATTGCAATGGGACATGATGGTATGCTCTACTCGCTCCCATCACGCGACCTCATTGCCGACTCGGTTGAATATATGGTAAATGCACACAAAGCCGATGCTATGGTGTGTATCTCTAACTGCGACAAGGTTACTCCAGGTATGCTTATGGCGGCTATGCGATTAAATATTCCAGCAATTTTTGTGTCGGGAGGACCTATGGAAGCTGGACGCCTTGGAGATCGTGCTCTCGACCTCATCGACATCATGATTGATGCTGCCGACGATAGTGTTGATGATGACACTGTAACCAAACTTGAGCAACGTGGCTGTCCTACCTGTGGCTCATGCTCGGGCATGTTCACTGCCAATTCTATGAACTCGCTTAATGAAGCTATCGGCTTGGCACTCCCTGGCAATGGTACAATCGTGGCCACTCATGCTAATCGCACCGAACTATTCAAAAAAGCAGCTCAACAAATCGTTAAAAACACTTTCGCTTATTATTACGATGACGATGAAAGTGTATTGCCTCGCAATATTGCTACTCGCCAAGCGATGCTCAACGCCATGACTCTCGACATCGCTATGGGTGGCTCTACCAATACCGTGCTTCACCTTCTTGCTATTGCTCACGAGGCCGAAGCTCAATTTAATATGGACGACATTGATGCTCTTTCACGCAAAACACCAGTATTGTGTAAAGTAGCTCCAAACTCTAAATATCACATTCAAGATGTGAACCGTGCTGGAGGTATCATATCAATCATGAAAGTACTTGCCGATGAGGGTATTATTGACACAACTGTAAAACGTGTTGATGGTCTTACACTCGGCGATGCTATAGAAAAATATGCTATCGGTGGCAAAAACTTCGACGCCGAGGCTGAAGCGATGTGGAAAAGCGCTCCAGGCGAAAAGAAAAATATCGTTCTCGGTTCGCAAAACTGCATGTATGAAACTCTTGATACCGACCGAGAAAAAGGATGTATCCGCGATTTCGAACACGCATACGTTAAAGATGGAGGTCTTGCCGTGCTCCGTGGCAACATCGCCCTTGATGGTTGCGTAGTGAAAACTGCAGGTGTCGACGAAAGCATTTTCCACTTCCGTGGCCCAGCAAAAGTATTTGAATCACAAGAAGATGCCGTAGAGGGCATCCTTCGCGACAAAGTTGTTGCTGGTGACGTGGTTGTTATCACCCACGAAGGTCCAAAAGGTGGTCCTGGTATGCAAGAGATGCTCTACCCCACAAGTTACATCAAGAGTAAACACCTCGGCAAAGAGTGTGCCCTCATTACTGATGGCCGTTTCTCGGGTGGCACATCAGGCCTTTCAATCGGTCATATTTCACCCGAAGCTGCTGCTGGTGGCAACATAGGTCTTGTGCGCGATGGCGACATCATCGATATAAATATACCTCAACGTTCTATCAGCGTGGAAATTAGCGATGAAGAACTCGCAAATCGTCGTAAGGAGGAGGAAGCTCGTGGAAAAGAGGCATTTACTCCTCGCAATCGCAACCGTGTGATTTCAAAAGCCTTGCGTGCCTATGCTTCTATGGTAACATCGGCCGACAAAGGTGGAGTGAGAGATGATTTCTAAACTTAGACTTGAAAATTCATAATTAATACAATATATGGCAGAAAAAATTACTGGTGCCGAAGCGCTAATTAAATCACTTATAGCTGAGGGGGTTGACCTTGTTTTTGGTTATCCTGGTGGCGCCATCATCCCTGTATATGACAAACTCTACGATTATACCGACCAATTAAAACATATCCTCGTGCGCCATGAGCAAGGTGCTACACATGCTGCTCAAGGGTATGCACGCGTAACTGGTCGTCCAGGTGTAGTTATCGTAACATCGGGTCCTGCAGCTACAAATGTAATCACAGGATTGAGCGATGCATTAATGGATAGCACTCCATTGGTGGTTATCACTGGTCAAGTAGCGTCATCATTCCTCGGTAGCGATGCTTTCCAAGAGACCGACGTAGTAGGTATCACCCAACCAATTACAAAGTGGGCTGTACAAATACGTCGTGCCGAAGATATTCCTGCAGCCGTGGCTCGCGCATTCTATATTGCAAACACAGGTCGTCCAGGCCCTGTAGTTCTTGACATCGCAAAAGATGCGCAAGTGGGTATGCTCGAATGGGAACACAAAAAATGCGACTTTATTCGTAGCTATATCCCCTACCCCAAAATCAACGAACAAGATTTGCAAACAGTGGCAAATCTTATCAACTCAGCAAAACGCCCAATGATACTTTCAGGACACGGCGTTATGATTTCGGGAGCCGAAAAAGCACTTGCAGCTGTTGCTGAGAAAGGTAATATCCCAGTGGCAGCAACTCTTCTTGGGCTTTCAACAATGCCAAGCAACCACCCACTTTACAAAGGAATGCTTGGTATGCACGGAAATATCGGTCCAAATATCAACACCAATCGCAGTGATGTGCTAATTGCTATAGGTATGCGTTTTGACGATCGTGTAACAGGCGATGTCTCTAAATATGCTCCTCAAGCCAAAATTATTCACATCGACATAGATTCGTCGGAATTTGACAAAAACGTCAAAACCGATGCCACTATACATGGTGATGCTCGCGAAGTACTCGAAAAACTTTTGCCTCTAATCAATGAAGCCGACCATAGTGAATGGTTAGAAACATTTGACAAATGCGCCAAAGTGGAGTATGAAAAGGTTATTGAACGTGAAGTTTATCGCACTGATGGCCCAATAACAATGGGCGAAGTGGTAAACAAAGTATCAACAGCTACAGGCGACCGCGCTGTATTGGTTACCGACGTGGGACAAAATCAAATGTTCTCATCACGCTACTTCCGTTATACAGAGCCTAAAAGCATTCTCACTTCGGGAGGTCTTGGCACAATGGGATTTGGACTTCCTGCATCGATTGGAGCAAAGATGGGAGCTCCTGAACGCACTGTGTGTTTCTTCACTGGCGACGGAGGGTTGCAAATGACAATCCAAGAACTTGGAACCATTATGGAATATGGTACTGAAGTAAAAATCATACTTCTCAACAACAACTATCTTGGAAATGTGCGTCAATGGCAAGAATTATTCTTCAATAGCCGATTCTCGCAAACTCCGATGGTTAACCCCGACTTTGTTGCAATAGCAAACGCTTATGGCATTGCTGCCGAAACTGTAAATAGCCGCGAACAACTCGACGATGCTATTGCTCGTATGCTCAACCACAAAGGGGCTTATTTGCTAAATGTAATCATTGATTACACCGACATGATTTTCCCAATGACTCCTGCTGGAGCTGCTGTTGACAACATTATGCTCAATGCAACTGAGAAGTATCCACTCGACTAAAACTTTGCAACTAATGGAAAAACAATTATTTACAGTTACCGTATTCTCTGAAAATCAGGTTGGTCTTCTCAACCAGATTTCAATTATATACACTCGCCGATGCCTCAACATCGAAAGCCTTTCGGTGAGTCCGTCATCAATTGAAGGGATTCACAAATTCACCATTACCACATGGAGCGACCGTGTTACGATGGAAAAGGTGGTAAAGCAAATCGAAAAAAGAATTGATGTATTAAAATCGTTTCTTTACACCGATGATGAAATTGTGTATCAAGAGATTGCACTATACAAAGTGCCTACTGAGCAACTCCTAAACGAGACCAATCTCGAAGCAATTATCCGTCGCCACAATGCTCGTATTCTTGAAATCACAAAAGAATATACTGTGATTGAAAAATCGGGACATAGCGACGAAACCGAAGCCCTCTTTGAAGAGTTGAAACACTACGATATACGTCAATTTGTGCGCAGTGGCCGTGTAGCTATCACAAAATCACCCGAAGAGTATGTAACAATGTTCCTTGAAGAACAAGCTCGCCGTGCCGAAGAGATAAACTAAGTTTTATGGACGCACCAAAAGAATATACTCATAAATATTTTCTAACTGCTGGAGAGTGTAATGCACAACAGCAAATGCCCATTACTCTCATTGCTCAACGAGTGATTGAGGTTGCTACCGAACATGCTAATATTCTTGGTGTGGGCTATGCCGACCTCATTAAATCAAACGTGGGTTGGGTGTTAAGCCGTCTATCCATAGAGATGACACGTTATCCTGGGATAAACGAAGAGTATAGTTTGACTACGTGGATTGAAGGTTTTAACCGTCTATATTCCGAACGCAACATGGAAATTCAAGATGGCAATGGCCAAACTGTGGGTTATGTGCGTTCAATATGGGTGGCAATTGATATGGAAACACGCCGACCAAGCGACCTCACAAGCATTTCGTGGCTTGCAGAAACGGTGAGCGACCGACCTTGCCCTATTGCAAAACAAAGTCGCTTGCTCCCTATAAAACCCGAAGAAGCAACCCTCTCAGCTCAATATCATTTCAAAGTGAGCGATATCGATTTCAACCGCCACGTAAATAGTGTAAGATATATGGACGCATTCCTTGACCAATGGGACTTGGAACACTTTGACAACAACGACATCGCACGTTTTGAAATTCAATATCTCCACGAAACTCACTTTGGCGACAAAGCTTATATTTCGACAAAACAGGTTGAAAATATAGCAGAAACAGAAATTTTAGTCAACAATACAGCAAATTGTAGAGCTAAAATTGAGTTTAGAAACAAAAATTGACACAAAAATTAAAATTTTCATTACATTTTGTTGCTAATTTGCGAGAAATAATATAAATTTGCAACAAAATCATAACTAACAATATTCAATTATGGCAAAAATGAATTTTGGCGGAGTTGAAGAAAACGTAATCCTCCGCGAAGAATTTCCTTTGGAAAAAGCTCGTGAAATCCTTAAAGACGAAACTATAGCAGTGATTGGCTATGGCGTACAAGGCCCTGGTCAAAGTATGAACCTACGCGACAACGGTTTTAACGTAATCGTTGGTCAACGTCAAGGTAAAACTTTCGACAAAGCTATCGCTGACGGTTGGGTTCCTGGCAAAACACTTTTCAGCATCGAAGAAGCTTGCGAAAAAGGTACTATTATTATGTGTCTTCTTTCTGATGCAGCAGTAATGTCAGTTTGGCCTACTATCAAAGGCTACCTCACTCCAGGTAAAGCACTCTACTTCTCTCACGGTTTTGCTCTCACTTGGAGCGACCGCACAGGTGTAGTTCCTCCTGCTGATGTTGACGTTATCCTCGTTGCTCCTAAGGGTTCAGGTACATCATTGCGTACAATGTTCCTCGAAGGTCGCGGTTTGAACTCATCTTACGCTGTTTCTCAAGATGTTACTGGTCGCGCAACTGATCGTGCTCTTGCACTTGGTATCGGTATCGGTTCAGGTTACCTCTTCGAAACTACTATCGAACGTGAAGCTACATCAGACCTCACAGGTGAACGTGGTTCATTGATGGGTGCTATCCAAGGATTGTTGCTTGCTCAATATGAAGTGCTCCGTGAAAACGGTCACACTCCATCTGAAGCATTCAACGAAACAGTTGAAGAATTGACTCAATCATTGATGCCTCTCTTCGCTAAAAACGGTATGGACTGGATGTATGCTAACTGCTCTACTACAGCTCAACGTGGTGCTCTCGACTGGATGGGTCCATTCCACGATGCAATCAAACCAGTTGTTCAACAACTTTATGATAGCGTAAAATCAGGTAACGAAGCGCAAATCTCAATCGACAGCAACTCACAACCCGACTATCGCGAAAAACTTGAAGAAGAACTCAAAGCTCTTCGCGAAAGCGAAATGTGGCAAACAGCTGTTACAGTGCGTAAACTTCGCCCTGAAAACAACTAAAAATCGTTTTATAGTATAATCTACAATCATTCAGAGATATATTAATGTGAAGTGCGATGCTCGGTAGAGTGTCGCACTTTTATATAACCACACTATCCTATTCCATTATAAATCGCTATATTTGCAATAAATCCTTCAAATCACCTCAAAATATGTCAAAGATTTTTTCCTCTCTAAAAAAGTATCGAAGTCCAATCCTCAACACCCTTACCTCTATACTATGCTTAATTATCATTTATGAGTCATTGTTTGTTGAAATTCGCTATTTTCGTGTTGCAATTTTTGGGATTCTCTTGATATCTAACATTTCCGACCTCATTCTATTTTGGAAAAATAAATCGAATTAGGTTATTTAATGCATTTTTTGTCACATAACAACAATATTTCGTGATATTTTGCTAAATTTGCAATAAAATAAATAACACATAATAATTATGACACAAGAATTAGACTGGGGCAACCTATCATTTGGATATATCCCTACCGACTACAACGTGCGTTGTTACTACAAAGATGGCAAATGGGGCGAAATTGAAGAATCAACCTCTGAGTCAATCAACATACACATGGCATCTACTTGCCTTCACTATGGTCAAGAAATCTTTGAAGGATTGAAGGCTTTCCGTGGCAAAGATGGTAAAGTGCGTATCTTCCGTCTTGAAGAAAATGCTAAACGCATCATCACCTCAGCCGAAGGTATCAAGATGCAACCAATCCCCGTAGAACTTTTCTGCGACATGGTGAAACGCGTGGTAAAGCTCAATGAACGTTTCGTTCCACCCTACGGAAGTGGCGCATCACTCTATATTCGTCCACTTGAAATCGGTATTTCGGCTCAAGTAGGCGTAAAACCATCAACCGAATACCTATTCCTCGTTCTTGTGACTCCCGTAGGTCCATACTTCAAAGGTGGATTCAAGAATACAAACATCTGTATCATGCGCGAATTTGACCGCGTAGCTCCTAAAGGTACTGGTCGTTGGAAAGTTGGTGGCAACTATGCTGCAAGTCTTGAAGCAGGCGAAAAAGCTCACGAACTTGGATATTCGGCAGTGCTTTACCTCGATCCAAAAGAGAAAAAATATATCGACGAATGTGGTCCTGCTAACTTCTTGGCTATCAAAGATGGCAAATATATTACTCCTGCATCAGAATCTATTCTCCCATCAATCACCAACATGAGTCTTCAACAAATTGCGAAAGATATGGGCATAGAGGTAGAATGTCGTCAAATTCCTCTTGAAGAACTTGAAACAATTCAAGAAGCTGCTGCTTGTGGCACTGCTGCTGTGGCATCACCTATCGGCGAAATCCACGACCTTGACCTCGACAAGAAATACATCATTTCAAAGAATGGCGAACCTGGACCAGTTGTGACTGCACTCTACAACAAACTCCGAGGCATTCAACTTGGCGAAGAAGAGGATATTCACGGTTGGAACACTATCGTAGAATAATGCATAGTTCATAATGCACAATTAAAAAAATGACTTATCAAGAAATCATAGATAAATATTATCCCGCTGGCACTAAGTGCCGCGGGATTTTTATTCAGCATAGTCGCCAAGTGGCAGAAAAAGCCCTTGAAATTGCGCGTCAATGCAACCTTGACTTACCATTAGAAACAGTAGAAGCCGCCGCGATGCTTCATGATATAGGCATATTCCTCACCGACGCACCCGACATCGGTTGTCATGGCACCGAGCATTATATACGCCATGGCATTCTTGGTGCCGAACTTTTGCGCAATGAGGGATTTGGAGAGGAGATAGCACGCGTGGCAGAACGACACACTGGCGCAGGACTAACAATTGATGACATTGACCGTCAACAACTCCCGTTGCCTCGCAAAGACTACTTGCCCGAAACAATGCTTGAAAAACTTATATGCTACGCCGATAAATTCTTCTCAAAAAGTGGCGCAATGCAAGAGAAACCCATTGACAAAGTGAGAAACTCAATGGCACGCCACTCAGCCGACTCCCTCGCTCGTTTTGACGAGTTACATAAGTTATTTTGCAAATATTAATTTTTCTCTTTTTTAGGCAAAATAAGCCCCGACAATTTGCCGACGACTATCGCACATACCAAACTCAACAATGTGGTAACAATAAAGATTATAATTGGATATTTAAATCCATAGATAAAATCTTTACATAAATAATAGCAAAATATCGTGTGAATAAACCACATGTTCATAGAGTTCTTCCCTAAAACAATAAGGCATTTATCAAGGAGTTTCCACCGCGAGATTGACAAAAATAATGCTATAAACGCAATTATATAGAATATATGGACGGCACTTGTATCAAATAAACATCGCAGTGCGACTAACAACACTATTGCGCCCACCACATATATATTCTTCGACAAATACTTTTGAATTTTCAACTTTGCTTTCCTAAAAAAGTCCATTTTTAGCAACATTGCTCCTATTACGAACTCCCATAATAAATGAAAATATAGGAACAAATTATATCTAAAATGATATGTATACAAATATTGCGAGCCAAATCGACTTATTATAAACGAAGTCGCGAACAATCCAAATATACTCCCTAAAATCACTAATAGAGGATTATATCTATCAACAAATTTAAACACCCAATAAGATGATAATACAACTAATGAATATGGTAATAAAAACCACCATTCTCCATTATAGGTTGTAATAAATCCAGTAGCATTATAAATTAACGTTTTAACACTTCCTGGATATACCTCTGGCTTTACTATGTGACCTATTAATACATATAAAAATAAAACTATCCAAAAATTTACATACAGATTCCTTACCCGTGGTAATTGATTTCTAACTCCTTTATTTTGATAGATATAATACATACCATATCCACCCAATAGAAGATAAAAACCAACAGGTCCTGTTGCTCTTGTCAACAAGCATTCAATTGAAATACTATTTAATTGAAATATTGATTCATACATTACCCCACTCCATTCAGGATATAGGAATAAATGCCCGTAAATCATAAACAATATGACAACACCCTTAATGATTATAGATTCCGATTTCGACATTATTTCACGGCTAATTAATACGGATTTACATTAAAACGGCGGCGGATATATTCAGCGATGATTGCCACAGCGTCCTCCATTTTCAACAATGAAGTATTGAGCGTGAGGTCGTAACTTGCTGCATCACCCCAACGTTTATCGGTGTAGAAATTATAGTAATTGGCACGCAATTTATTTGTTTTGTGTGCAATTGTGCGCGCTTGTTCGGGTGTAGGTTTATCGCCACGACGCATTATGCGAGCAATACAGTCCTCCTCTGAAGAATGAACAAAAATATTCACACAACGAGGATGTTCTCGCAACACATAGTCGGCACTGCGACCAACTATTACACACGATTTCTCATTTGCAATTTTACGAATAAACTCACTTTGAGCGCAATACACGCTGTCGCCCGTCAATGAAGATGAACAAGAATAACATGACGCTGGATTGTAGCCCGTACCTACTGCAAACATCCCACTTAAGAATGAAGGCGCACGTTCATCACTTTGCGCAAAAAACTCAGGGCTCATACCTGCTTGTTTTGCTGCCTCTTGCAACAATTCTTTATCGTAATATTCAATTCCAAACGTTGAAGCGAGCAATTTGCCCAATTCGCGTCCACCACTACCAAATTGGCGACCTATCGTGATTACAAAATTTTTATTCTCGTTCATACACTCATAATTTAAGGTTGTTCAAAGGTAATATATTTTATTTGAAATTCAAATATATCACACTTATTGTATAAACAAATTTTAGTCACAATAGGTCGAGTGTGGTCAAATATCCCCTACCCCTTTATCACGGCGATAGGCAATAAGCGTGTTTTTACCGAGATTAAATCAAGTTGGTTTTTAATCACATCTTCAATATCTTTATATGCGCCTGTAGCAAACTTTCACATAATTGCAAAAAACAATCCCGCCTCATTGAGGCGGGATTGTCTATGTTTATATAAATAAAATTGGTTACTTAGTAACTCGTTCGAGCCATTTTACCATACCGAGCATTACACCCATTGAGATGAGACACACAACGAGGAATACTGTCCAGCACAACCATATAGGCCATTGATTGTACATCAATGGGCCAATCCATAACAATAAGTTACCGAGTGCAGTTGCACCAAGCCATAAACCTTGACAAAGACCGAGAAGATGTTTTGGAGCCACTTTTGACACAAACGACAATCCAAGTGGCGAAATAAACAACTCAGCAACTGTCAAGAAGAAGTAAACAGCAATTAATACCCACCAGTGTGCTTGACTTGCAGTTTGTTGTGCAATAGGAAGCGCTTTGTAAGCATCAGCCGAAGGATAACCTTTAATGTAAGAGAATACTGCAAGGAACAAGAATGCCAATCCAGCAATAAACATACCGATAGCAATTTTGCGAGGAGTTGAAATTTCTTTACCATTACGCGCTAAAGCAGCAAACAATGCCATGATAATTGGAGTCAACACAATCACGAAGAATGGGTTGATAGCTTGCCAAATTTCGGGAGCAACCGCTGTAGAGTCAACGAAGTCGCGAGCGAAGAATGAAAGCGACATACCATTTTGGTGGAATGAGAACCAGAAGAAGATAACCACACCAAGCACAGCAAAAAGTGCATACATGCGTTGTTTGATTTCTTTAGCCATAGCAGCTTTTTCTTCGGCAGTATATTTAACTGATTCAACAGCTTTTTTCTTTGCAG
Organism: Muribaculaceae bacterium; assembly: GCA_017424575.1. Taxonomy (GTDB): domain Bacteria; phylum Bacteroidota; class Bacteroidia; order Bacteroidales; family Muribaculaceae; genus RGIG4079. Next base: position 17,870 of record JAFOYQ010000170.1, on the reverse strand, counting down.
GAGTAGGGAATATTCTTTGATAAACCATAAATACTACCAAAGAAATAAGCATTGCAACTACCGAAGCAATAAATGAGTAGTGAATACCTTCGTTAAATACTTGTAGGTAGCTTTGGCATGAAGCAGCAAGATCAGCAACTGAGCCACCTGCAGCGGTCATCATATCGTTAAGGTTAGCAAGAGCCGAAGCTTCCATTGCCGAACCATTAGCCAAGAATTGGTGACAAAGTTCAGGGAGTTTTGCATTATAGATGAAGTTATTAGCTTCAAGCCACCATTCGCGAAGAATTGGAGCAACGAAAGGTGCAATAAGTCCACCTACATTGATAAATACATAGAAAATTTGGAAACCTGAGTCGCGTTTATCTTTTGCTTGAGCAAGAGCTTCAGGACCTTTCTTTGCAGCTTCAGCTTCAAGGTCATCATACATTTGACCCACAACTGCTTGCAAGTTTCCTTTAAAGAGACCATTACCAAATGCAATCATAAACAATGCTGCACAGGTGAGAACTAATAGCCATGTAGCATTTTCGCTTGTAGCTAAAATTGGGATAGCCAATACTACATAACCAATGGCCATGATACAAAGACCAGTCTTAATTGTACCTTTATAATTTTGAGTTTTGTCGGCAATTAAACCGCCAAGTAATGCAAGAATATAAATTCCAGCATAGAAGAATGAATAGATAGTTCCCGATGTCTCTTCACTTAACCCAAATTTTGAGCAAAGGAAAAGCACCAAAACCGCATTCATGATGTAATATCCAAAGCGCTCGCCCATGTTAGCAAGAGCCGCTGGAATCAATCCTTTGGGGTGGTTCTTAAACATAATTTTAATTATTATTAAGTTAGTAATTAATTGAATTGTCGTTTTTTAGTTTACGCTTCCATCTTTGCTTTGAAAGCGAGAGCATATACCTTCATCTGCTTCACCATCGCTACGAGGCCGTTGCTACGAGTGGGCGAAAGGTGTTCAGATAGTCCTATTTTATCAATAAAATATAGGTCGGCATCAAGAATTTCTTGTGGGGTGTGATTTGACAACACTTGTATTAACAACGAGATGATACCTTTCACTATAATAGCATCACTGTCGGCCGTATATATGATTTTACCCTCTTCATTGAGTTCGGCATTCAACCACACACGACTTTGACACCCCTCGATTATGTATTGAGGTGTTTTGAATTTCTCATCAATTGCAGGGAGAGCATTGCCCAAGTCTATTATATAGGCATAGCGATCCATCCAATCTTCTATATCAACAAACTCGTCGATAATCTCATCTTGTATTCTATTTATTGACATATATCTTTTCTTATTTCTCGTTATAAATAACATTCAACACAGTTTGCCCCACTGCCTTAAGCGATTTACTGTCGATGTTTGACATATTGTCATCAAGAGTGTGCCATGTGGGATTAAACGAACCAGTTTGAGGGTTTTGACTTTCAATAATATCAATACATGGTATTCCTACTTGATTGATATACATGTGGTCATCTACTATACTCCCTCCTATTTGATTTGCAAAAACATTTCCATATTCCAATGCCGATGCCATACCCCACACTTTATCTACAACCGATGGCGCAAGATATTGCGATAAGTACTCGCGATGAAACTTTGCGTCAATACCACCAACCATGTCGAGCAAAATGCCATATTGAGGCACACGACCTTGTTTATAAGGCATATTGTTTACCCAATATTGAGTACCTAAGCACCATGTATTTTCAGCGCCAAAAGATGTGCCATAATCCTCAGCATCAACAAACAATATGTCAACACCTATCGTAGGGCGCTTTATTTGAAGGCAACGTGCAATTTCGAGCAACACACCCACTCCACTACCACCATCGTTAGCACCAGGGATTGGAGTGTTATGTTTTGATTTATCCTCTTCGGCATCAGCCCATGGACGAGTATCCCAATGTGCAAGCAATAGCACTCGCGACATTGCATCTTTATTTACTTGTCCCATGATATTATTTATTGGCAACTTGTCGCCATTGAATGCAGTCACTGTTGTTTTTTGTTCTATTACAGTATCTACACCACATCGTTTCAACTCATCTACAAGGTATTGAGCGCAACGTATATGTCCCTGCGTTCCAGGCACACGAGGGCCAAAATTCACCTGTGCTTTCACATAATTATAGGCACTATCGGCATTAAACTCCACAGGACTTTCCACAGCAACCTTTTTGGGCGCTACAGTCGGTTTTTCCTCCGTTTTAGCCGAGCATGCCACTACTAGCAAACTCAATGAAAGCAATATTATGTTTATAAATTTCATTATTCAATTCTTTTAACCCTCAAAGATACAAAAAACTATGCGATACTCCAATTTTACGACATAGATTTAATTTTTCATCACAAATTTAGGAGTATATAACAAAAAGAATTTGTAATTTTGAGAATGAAACTAAATGATTGAATTGTTATGAACATTCTTCTCCCTCCTAAAAAAGACAAATCTCGCGAAGAGATTACTACTGGCAACCGACAAGTTACCATTATCGGAGCCAATGGTTCGGGCAAAACACGCTTTACCGATTGGCTAATTAACGACCTACAAGAGAGAGCTTTTCGTATGTCAATCATTTCGGCATTCTACGACTCACGCGAATACGACACTCTACCTGGGTCAGTTGATATGCTATACAAGGAGGCTGTTGAACGCACAAGTATTTTACGAAATGATAGTGTTTCACAAGCCGAACGACTCATGTCGCTACTTTTCCACGAGGAGATGCTCAATCTCATCTCATATAAAGTTTCGCTCACAGAAAATCCTAATGCAAAATTGCCCCCCACAAAACTTGACAAAGTTACTGAAGTGTGGCAAGATATATTCCCTGGCAGCAAAATACTTATTGAGGGTGGCAAGATGCTCATTTCTCGCGAGCGCGATACAGATTGCTACTCATCGGTAAAGCTTTCAGCTGGCGAACGTGCTGTGATGTATTATGTTGGGGCAACACTAATGGCACCCGAAAATGCTATTATCTTCGTAGATAATCCAGGTATTTTCCTCCACCAATCTATCACAAAATCACTTTGGGACCGCATTGAGGAACTACGCCCCGATTGTACGTTCATCTATACCACTCACGACATTGATTTTGCATCTTCACGTACAAACAATGCTGTGGTGTGGGTACGCGAATATGATGCGACTGAAGGCACTTGGGATTATGATATTCTACCCGAACACGCCGAACTCTCCGACGATATCTACCTCACTATTATCGGCGCACGGAAGCCTGTGCTATTTATCGAAGGTGATGGGGTGCACTCTATTGACTCAAAACTCTATCCTCTGATATTCCCTCAATACACAGTCAAACCACTTGGCAGTTGCAATAAGGTAATCGAAGCAACTCGTGCATTCAATGACCTTAAAACATTCCACCAAATGGATAGTTATGGCATCGTCGACCGCGACCGTCGCGACGAGGGTGAAGTGAAATATCTACGCACTAAAAAGGTGCTCGTGCCCAATGTTGCAGAAATTGAAAACATCATGATGCTCGAGGAGGTGATTCGCACTGTCGCTTCACGATACAAAAAAGATGAGACAAAGGTATTTACCAAGGTAAAAGCAGCAATTCTCGACCTCTTCAAGCAAGAGGTGCGTCAACAAGCATTAATGCACACACGTCATCGTGTAAAACGCACCCTTGAGTATCGCGTTGACGGACGTTTTACCAACATCAACTCCCTCGAGGACCATATCAACGACTTAGTAAATGAAATCAATCCTCGTGGCATGTATGAGGCTTTCTGTCGTGAGTTTCATGGTTATGTATCATCGGGCGACTATCAAAACGTATTGCGAGTGTTTAATCGCAAATCAATGATTCCATCAAGCAACGTGAGTAACCTTTGTGGACTAAACAACAAGGAGGCATACATTCATGCCATAATAAATATTCTGAAAGAGAATGGCAAGGATGCTCAACGTATTCGCCGTGCCGTTATTAAATGCTTTGGGCTCGATGACAACAATCTCGCCTCAATGAAATCAGAATCTCAACAATCAACAAAATAATACACCTAAAGAAATGATAAAACATTGGATTGAAGCAATGCGACTACGCACCCTGCCCGTATCACTCGCTGGAGTTATTATGGCATGGGGATTCAATTTTATAAACCATAATTTTAACCTCACTCCCGCTATTCTCTGTTTATTGTTTGCACTGTTAGCACAAATTTCGTCAAACTTTGCCAACGAATATTATGATTTCAAGTCGGGGCTTGACCGCAAAGGTCGCGACGGGCATCGTCGTGGTGTTACCGAGGGTGATATCACTCCACGAGCCATGAAAATGGCGACCTATGGCACACTCGCATTGGCTTGTGCTGTAGGATGTTCTCTTATATACTACGGAGGTTGGTGGTTGCTTCCAATGGGCATCGTCATAGCCCTTGGAGCTATGGCTTATAGCGCAGGGCCCTACCCACTTTCTCGCCATGGATTGGGCGAGGTGGCTGTGTTATTTTTCTTTGGAATAATACCAGTTACACTCACCTATTATGTGCAATCATTGGAATGGAATATTCAAGTATTATTTGCCTCTATCTCAGTGGGGCTAATGGGTGCAAACGTATTGATTGTCAACAACTATCGCGACCACGACGACGATAAAAGCGTAGGCAAACGCACACTCGCCGTAATCTTTGGACGAAAAGCCGTAGCCAACCTCTACCTCTTCAACGGCTTCATAGCCGTAGCGCTAATGGCAGGAATGTGGTCGTTGATGCCAGTATGGTCGTGGGCAATACCAGTGCTATACCTCGTAGCACACACAGCAATCTGGATACAACTCAATGTTCGCACTGGCTCACGCCTCAACCCCCTCCTCGGCATGACTGCCATGGCTATGGCTGCCTACTCCCTATTCTTTGCAATAACTGCTGCAGTGATGTGATTCTACAAAACAATTAGGAAAATTCATTTTATAAGAGATTACAAAAATCCAAGTTGTCTTGGTTTTCTTAGACAAAAAATCGGCAGCCCAAATGGGTTGCCGATTTTATATTATCAATAATTCTATACTCGATTAGAATGTGTAGCGAGTGCCGAATTGTATTTGCCAACATTGACTTGTAGCACGGTTGTATTCCCATGTTTTAGTAGGAGCATTACCAGCTTTATCACGATTTAAGTTGAATGTTGGATAGCCGTCCTTGTTTTGACCTGCATACTTCAAAATAGCACCGTTGTTGCAAGCGCTCATATTCTTAGCGACACCCCATTTAGAGTTGAACAAGTTACCAATGTTCATGAAGTCGAAAGAAAGTTCTATTTTGTGATAAGTTGAACCAATTTTGAACTTGATATCTTGAGTGAAACGGAAGTCAAAACGGTGTACAAGTGGCGCACTAGCAGAATATGCTTCAGCATATTCACCCTTGTGACTGCTCAAATACTTATCTTGTTCAACGAATGCCCAGAAGTCGGCAGCATCCTTAGCTTGTTGTTCGGGAGTACCAGCAAAGATGATATCGTTTGCATCCTTTGGAATGTAAATCAAATCAGTGGGGTTACCATCACCATTCATATCGTTGGAATAGATGAAGCTATAACCACCAGGTGAGTAACAAGTATAGAACAAGTTGAAGTGAGTAGTCTTATGTAAGTCATAACTTGCGCTCGCGATAACGCGATCGGGAACTACGTATTGTGAACGTTGAATAGTTGCAAAGTTAGGACCATTAACAGTGTAAAGTCCGCTCCATGCCGACTTAGCGTCAGAACCTGGCATACCAGAGATTTCCTTAGATTCAGTGCGAGTGTAAGCAGCCATCAAACGAAGTTCTTCAATTGGTTGAGCCTTAAGAGTGACGTTTGCTACATAACCATAACCCTCGTGAGTGTTAGTAAGCACACAAGCAGTTTGAACCTTTTTATTATAAGTAAAGTCATCTGGATAGATGAGGCGATTATCCGAGCCATTGAATCGGTCCCAGCCGTCAGAAGGCTTGATATTGTAGTTATCAAGCATTACAGCATTGATATTCTTAGTGTACATGAATTCACCAGTAATGCTGAATGGGAAGTTAACTGGGAATTGATAGTCAAGAGCGATAGATGATTTCCATACTTGAGGCATTTTGAAATTTTCGTCGATACCACAAGGTGTAGATTGGAATGCACCTTCACCTGGTTGAATTGTTGTCTTAGCACCAACCAATTCGGCCATTTCTTTTACAGTTGTCACCATATTACCAGTGAACTTAGCCAATTCAGGGCTCTTAGACTTGATTGTACCATCGGAATTATATGTGGTAGAGATACCCTTAACAGCATTTTGCACCATACCTGAGTTGGTAGGCATATTGGTAAAGAATACCAATGGAAGACGGCCTGTGAATAGACCTGTACCACCACGCAATACCAAGCTCTTATCGCCAATGATATCCCAGTTGAAACCAACACGTGGGTTAATATTGAGTTGTGTACCTGGCCATGCACCAGTGTCGATGTGGCGACCACCATAATCAACTGCAAGGATTTCACCATTTGTCAACACGTCGTCATCGTTGAATGCAAGGACATCGAAACGAACACCATAGTTCATCTTGAAGTTTTTAGTTGCCTTCCATTCGTCTTGCAAGTATAGACCATATTGGTTGAAACGAACTTGAGCAGAAGGGTCAGTTTGACCGTTATAACCAATTGTGAATGCTACCGATTCAGGTTCTGCTTGATTCAAGAAGTCTTCAATACTGCGGTAACGATAGTAACCAGTACCATTACGCATATAAGAGTTGTTAGCCATTTGATATTCGAAGCTCAAACCAGCCATCAACTTGTGAGCACCTAAGTTGTAAACGAAATTGTCGTTAATTGTCAAGATATTGTTGTTTACACCATTGTTGAAAGTAAACAATTCATAACCAAGAGACATATATGGGTCTAAGTCTTGAACACCAGTAGCAGCATCATAGCCATTCAAGATATCGATGAATGGGAATATTTCAGATTCGCTGCCACGCATATCTTTGATGCTTGTATAAGTTGCCAACAATTGGTTAGAGATGTTTTGACCAAAACGAGCATTCCAATCGGCAGAGAATGAGTGAACGATATTGTCCATTGAGTACATTGAGTTAGCAAACGCCATAGACATTTGAGACATACGATTGTATGACTTGTTTCGGTAGTTTGCGTCGGTAGAGTTGCCGTTAGGAGCGTTCCAGTATTGGTTCTTAGTATAGTTATAGCGCAAAGCTAATTTATGGTTATTAGCGATGTTCCAGTCGATACGAGCCAAAAACTTGATATTGCTTTCGTCGGCAGGGAAATCAGTCCAAGAACCAGTGTCATAACCATACTTATTCTTCACATATTCAGAAACTGTAGCCAAGTCAGACAACGTAGTGCGAGAAACGTAGTTACTTGCATTAGCAACTCCATCGGCCGAAGCGCGCCATTCAGTAGCAGTTGTAGGGATTTGTTGGTATTCGAAATTACCGAAGAAGAACAATTTGTCCTTGATAATAGGGCCACCAAGAGTTGCACCATAAACGTGCTTGCGGTCGATACCACGATTGCCGAGTTCTTCACCTGCAACACGGTTACCACGCATATCTTCGTTATATTGATAAGTATAAGCGCTACCCTTGAATGTGTTAGTACCACTCTTTGTTACTGCATTCACACCACCTCCAACAAAGTTAGTTTGGCGCAAATCATAAGGAGCAATAACTACTTGCATTTCTTCAAGCGCTTCTAATGAAATAGGAGTACCACCACCAGGGAGTTTGTCGCTTAGACCGAAGTTGTTGTTGAAGTTTGCACCGTCAACAGTAAAGTTAGTTGAGCGACCGTCACCACCTGCAAAACTCATACCGCTACCAGCATATGGTGAAAGGCGGGTTACATCGGCAATACTGCGATTAACTGTAGGCATACTTGCGATTTGCGACATGCTGATGTTGGTAGAAGCACCTGTTTTGCTTGCACCAAACTTAGTCTTAACAGCGCTTACAACAATCTCGTCAAGCTGATAGTCGCTTGGCTTCATGTTAACTGTCAAATCATAAGTTTCACCCAATTGCAATGTGATGTCGTTGATTACGTTAGTACTGTAACCGATGAACGAAACCTTAACAGTGTAAGGGCCACCAGTACGCATACCTTGCATATCAAAACGACCATCGAGGTTAGCTATAGCACCATAAACAGTTCCCGAAGGGATGTGCTTAGCTTCAACTGTGGCACCAATAAGAGGTGCTTCATTTTCATCTAATACGATACCGCTAATAGATGAAGTCGTTACTTGTGCGCTAACGCTTATTCCAATCATAAGCATCATTATGCAAAGCAACATTCTTAAGTTTTTGCTCATAATGTAAATGAATTAAATTAATATAAGTAAGATGTACGAATTCAACTCACTAATGCAATTGAATTCAAATTTATCAATAATGAATTAAATTTCTCATTGCAACTCATTCCAAAATGCTTCCTAATGCAAAGTTATAAAATATTTTTTTATTTTTTTATAAATTTCATATTTTTTCACAAAACCTGGTCAAATATCAACCAGTACTGCATCTATTTTGCCTATTCAGCGAAGTATGAAAGATTTTTTTTGTAATAAAAAAAGCAGTGGCAAATTTGCCACTGCTTGAGTTTATGAAGAGTTTATTATTTAATCTTCTCAGGGATTAAATCATTTCATTTGGTGTAGTGAAAATAGGATTTACATCTTCTTTGCCACCTACTACCAAGCGTTCATATTCACGAAGACCTGTACCAGCTGGAATCAAGTGACCACAGATTACATTTTCCTTCATACCAACAAGTAAGTCGGTCTTACCGTTGATAGCAGCTTCATTGAGCACCTTAGTTGTTTCTTGGAACGATGCAGCTGACATGAAGCTTGAAGTTTGCAATGCAGCGCGTGTGATACCTTGAAGAATTTGTTCAGATGTTGCAGGAACAGCATCACGCACAACAATTGTCGTAAGGTCACGACGTTTAAGTGCAGAATTTTCATCGCGGAGCTTGCGAGCAGTAATGATTTGACCTGGTTTTACATTTTCAGAATCACCAGCATCTACAACTACTTTCTTGCCCCAGATACGATCGTTTTCTTCCATAAAGTCGCGTTTATCTACAACTTGTTGTTCGAGGAATCCTGTATCACCTGGATCAAGGATGTTAACCTTACGCATCATTTGACGCACGATAACTTCGAAGTGTTTATCGTTAATCTTCACACCTTGCATGCGATATACATCTTGAACTTCGTTCACGATATATTCTTGTACCGCTGTTGGACCCATGATGTTAAGAATGTCGGCTGGAGTAGTAGCACCATCAGAGAGTGGTGTTCCTGCGCGTACATAGTCGTTTTCTTGTACAAGGATTTGTTTTGACAATGGAACGAGATATTTCTTAACTTCACCGAGCTTAGATGTAACAGAGATTTCACGGTTACCACGTTTTACTTTACCAAAGTTAACCTCACCATCGATTTCAGATACGATAGCTGGGTTAGATGGGTTACGAGCTTCGAACAACTCAGTTACACGTGGAAGACCACCGGTGATGTCACCTGCGCTACCAGCTGCACGAGGAATCTTAACGAAGATTTCACCCACTTTAACTTCAGCACCTTCTTCAACCATCAAGTGTGCGCCCACAGGGAGTGCGTATGTTTTGATGATTTGACCGTTAGCATCTACGATGTTAGCCTCAGGAGCTTTTGTACGATCTTTAGATTCGATGATAATCTTTTCACGAAGACCTGTTTGCTCGTCAGAGTCAACACGATATGTTACGTTTTCGATTACGTTGTTGAATTCAACTTTACCAGCAACTTCACTAACAATAACGGCGTTGAATGGGTCCCATTCACAGATTACATCGCCTTTCTTAACGGCGTCACCGTTCTTGAAGTAGAGTTTAGAACCATAAGGGATGTTAGCGTTAGTCAACATCATATTAGTCTTAGGCTCAATGATACGCATTTCAGCAAGACGACCGATAACAACTTCCACTGGTTGTCCGTTAGGACCTACTTCATCGGTAGTAACAGTGCGCAATTCGTCAATTTCGAGCACACCATCGTAGCGAGATGTAGTTGATGATACTGCAGCAATGTTTGATGCAACACCACCGACGTGGAATGTACGAAGTGTCAACTGAGTACCTGGCTCACCGATTGATTGTGCCGCAATCACACCTACAGCTTCACCTTTTTGAACAAGGCGGTTAGTAGCAAGGTTGCGACCATAACATTTAGCACAAACACCGTGTTTCGCTTCACAAGTCAATACCGAGCGGATTTCAACCGATTCGATTGGTGATGCGTTGATACGATCGGCTGCATCATCGTTGATTTCCTCACCAGCAGCAACGATAACTTCGCCTGAGATAGGATCAATGATATCGTGTACTGATACGCGACCGAGGATACGTTCACCGAGTGAAGCCACCACTTCGTCGTTGTTCTTGATTTCGGTGCAGATAAGACCACGCAATGTACCACAGTCTTCTTCGTGGATAATTACGTCGTGAGCCACGTCAACAAGACGACGAGTCAAATAACCTGCGTCGGCAGTTTTCAACGCTGTATCGGCAAGACCCTTACGAGCACCGTGAGTTGAGATAAAGTACTCAAGCACTGAAAGACCTTCCTTAAAGTTCGCAAGAATTGGGTTTTCAATAATTTGACCACCTTCAGCACCAGCCTTTTGAGGTTTAGCCATAAGACCACGCATACCTGAGAGCTGACGAATTTGGTCTTTAGAACCACGAGCACCAGAGTCGAGCATCATGTATACTGGGTTGAAACCTTGTTGATCGGCAGAGATTTGTTTCATCAAGATGTCAGACAAACGAGAGTTGACATGTGTCCAAATATCAATGATTTGGTTGTAACGTTCGTTGTTGGTAATGAAACCCATTGAGTAGTTGGCCATAACCTCTTGAACTTGTTCGTTACCTTCTTTAACGAGTTGTTCCTTTTCAGCAGGAATGATAACGTCGCCGAGGTTGAACGAAAGACCACCCTTGAATGCCATCTTGTAACCGAGGTTCTTGATGTCATCGAGGAATTGAGCCGAACGAGGGATACCACAGTTTTTGATAACTTTGCTAATGATACCACGCAAAGATTTCTTTGAGAGGATTTCATTAACGTAACCAATTTCTTTTGGCACATATTGGTTAACAAGCACACGACCTACTGAAGTATTTTCAACAAGACGAGTTACTGGATTACCATTTTCGTCGATATCGTCAACTACTACCGATACTGGAGCGTGAAGAGTCACACGCCCTTCGTTGTAAGCGATTTCGGCTTCTTCAGGACCATAGAATTTAGTACCTTCACCTTTGTCGCCTTTGCGAAGTTTAGTAATATAATAGAGACCGAGCACCATGTCTTGTGAAGGCACAGTGATAGGAGCACCATTAGCAGGATTTAGGATGTTGTGAGCACCGAGCATGAGCATTTGCGCTTCAAGGATAGCTTCGTTACCAAGAGGTAAGTGAACCGCCATTTGGTCACCGTCGAAGTCGGCGTTGAACGCAGTACATGCAAGTGGGTGCAATTGAATAGCTTTACCTTCAATCATCTTAGGTTGGAATGCTTGGATACCAAGACGGTGAAGAGTTGGGGCACGGTTAAGCAACACTGGGTGACCCTTCATAACGTATTCGAGGATATCCCAAACAACTGGCTCTTTGCGATCTACGATCTTTTTAGCTGATTTTACAGTTTTTACGATACCACGTTCGATGAGTTTACGGATAACGAATGGTTTGTAAAGCTCAGCAGCCATGTTTTTAGGAAGACCACACTCATGCATCTTCAATTCAGGACCAACGACGATTACCGAACGAGCTGAGTAGTCAACACGTTTACCAAGGAGGTTTTGACGGAAACGACCTTGTTTACCCTTAAGACTGTCAGAAAGTGACTTAAGAGGACGGTTAGCATCGGTCTTAACTGCAGATGATTTGCGTGAGTTGTCGAGCAATGAGTCGACAGCTTCTTGAAGCATACGTTTCTCGTTACGGAGAATTACTTCAGGAGCTTTTATCTCGATAAGACGTTTGAGACGATTGTTACGGATGATTACACGACGATAAAGGTCGTTCAAGTCGCTTGTTGCGAAACGACCACCATCGAGTGGAACGAGTGGACGCAATTCGGGTGGAATTACGGGCACAGCTTGAAGAATCATCCATTCAGGACGGTTTACATTGCGTGACGCGCGGAATGATTCCACAACTTGAAGGCGTTTGAGCGCTTCGTTTTTGCGTTGTTGTGAACCATCGGTATCAGCTTGGTGACGCAAATTGTATGACAAGTCATCAAGGTCAATGCGTTTGAGCAATTCATGAATTGCTTCAGCACCCATACGAGCGATGAACTTGTTAGGATCACTGTCGTCGAGAAGTTGATTTTCCTTTGGCAATTTATCAATAATGTCAAAGTATTCTTCTTCCGACAATAAATCATTTTGTTCATAACCTTCTACGCAACCTGGTTGAATCACTACATAACGTTCGTAGTAGATAATTGCATCAAGTTTCTTTGAAGGAATACCTAATAGATAACCAATTTTGTTAGGTAAAGAACGGAAATACCAAATGTGAGCTACAGGCACAACGAGCTTGATGTGGCCCATACGTTCGCGACGCACTTTCTTTTCAGTAACTTCTACCCCACAACGGTCACAAACGATACCTTTGTAACGAATACGTTTGTATTTACCGCAATGACATTCATAGTCTTTGCAAGGACCGAAGATGCGCTCGCAGAACAAACCATCGCGCTCAGGTTTATAGGTGCGATAGTTGATAGTTTCGGGTTTGAGCACCTCGCCACTTGATTTTTCCAAAATCTCTTCGGGCGAAGCGAGCCCGATAGTGATTTTAGAGAATCCGGTCTTTATCTTATTGTCTTTTCTAAAAGCCATATATAGTTAATTATAAAGCGATTATTATTGTTGTAAGTTGATACTCAAGCCCAAGCCACGGAGTTCGTGGAGAAGCACGTTAAGTGATTCAGGGATACCAGCAGGTGGCATAGGTTCACCCTTAACGATTGCTTCGTAGGCTTTGCTTCGACCTGTAACGTCGTCACTCTTAACGGTGAGGATTTCTTGGAGGATGTGTGCTGCACCGAATGCTTCGAGTGCCCAAACTTCCATTTCCCCGAAACGTTGACCACCAAATTGAGCTTTACCGCCGAGAGGTTGTTGAGTAATGAGTGAGTATGGACCAATGCTACGAGCGTGCATTTTGTCTTCAACCATGTGACCAAGTTTCAACATGTAGATAACACCTACAGTAGCTGGTTGGTCAAAACGCTCACCTGTACCACCATCATAAAGATAAGTGCGGCCATAGCGTGGAAGACCTGCTTTGTCGGTCCATTCGTTAAGGTCATCGAGGCTTGCACCATCGAAGATAGGAGTAGCAAATTTTTCGCCCAATTCACGACCTGCCCAACCGAGTACAGTTTCAAAAATCTGTCCAAGGTTCATACGAGAAGGCACACCAAGTGGGTTCAATACGATGTCGACTGTAGTACCATCGGCAAGGAATGGCATATCTTCTTGACGAACGATACGCGATACGATACCTTTGTTACCGTGGCGACCTGCCATCTTATCCCCTACGCTGATTTTACGTTTCTTAGCAACATAAACTTTTGCCATTTGCATAATACCAGCTGGAAGCTCATCACCTATTGAGATATCAAATTTCTTACGACGCAACTCAGCATCGATTTCTTTTGACTTGCGAAGGTAGTTCACAATAGTTGCACTAATCATGTCATTCTTGTGAGCATCGCTTGTCCACTTGCTGAGGTTGATAGTATCGTAGTCGATTTCTTTCAATACAGCAGCAGTGAATTTAGCACCTTTAGCAATAATATCAGAACCGATGAAGTCTTTTACGCCTTGAGATGTTTTGCCTTCAGTCAATGTGAGAAGCTTGCTTACAAGCACATCTTTAAGAGCGTCAAGTTTTGCCTTGTATTCTTCATCGAGTTTAGGCATAACTGAGTTAGTTTTCGACTTCTTAGCCTTAGCAGCACGAGAGAACAAGTTTGTGCCGATAATAACACCCTTAAGTGAAGGATTAGCTTTAAGAGAAGCATCTTTCACATCACCAGCCTTATCACCGAAGATAGCACGAAGGAGTTTTTCTTCTGGTGTTGGGTCAGATTCACCCTTAGGAGTAATCTTACCGATAAGGATATCACCTGGTTCAACATGAGCACCAACGCGAATAATACCACGTTCGTCGAGGTCTTTTGTAGCATCTTCACTCACGTTAGGGATATCAGAAGTCAATTCTTCCATACCACGTTTAGTTTCACGCACTTCGAGTGAGTATTCGTCAACGTGAACAGAAGTAAGAATGTCTTCACGAACAACACGTTCGTTCAACACGATAGCATCCTCATAGTTGTAACCTTTCCAAGGCATGAATGCCACTTTAAGGTTGCGACCAAGAGCCAATTCACCTTTTTCAGTTGAGTAACCTTCAGTGAGGATATCACCTGCATCAACACGTTGTCCTTTTTCACAGATAGGACGAAGGTCAATAGTAGTGCTTTGGTTAGTCTTACGGAATTTAGGAATGCTATATTCTTTAACAGCACTTTCAAACGATACAAATTCTTCGTCTTCGGTGCGGTCGTAGCGAATGCGAATAACGCGAGAGTCAACATATTCGATAACACCAGGACCTTCAGCAGTGATTTGAGTGCGAGAGTCGCGAATCAACTGACCTTCAAGACCGGTACCAACGATAGGAGCCTCTGAAATCAACACAGGAACTGCTTGACGCATCATGTTAGATCCCATCAACGCACGGTTAGCGTCATCGTGTTCAAGGAATGGGATAAGCGATGCTGCAATTGAAGCAATTTGTGTTGGAGAAACGTCCATGAGTTCTACTTCGCCAGGAGCAACGATAGGGAAATCGGCATCAAGACGAGCCTTAACACGATCACGTACGAATGTACCATCTTCGTTCAATGGAGCGTTACCTTGAGCGATTACCTTACCCTCTTCAATTTCAGCTGCAAGATATACAACTTCATCATTATTGAGGTTAACCTTAGCATTTTCTACTTGGCGATAAGGAGTAACGATAAATCCGAGTTCATTAATCTTTGCATACACACAAAGAGATGAAATAAGACCGATGTTTGGACCTTCAGGAGTTTCAATCGGACAAAGACGTCCGTAGTGAGTATAGTGAACGTCACGAACCTCGAAACCAGCGCGCTCACGAGAGAGACCGCCAGGACCGAGTGCCGACATACGGCGTTTATGGGTCATCTCAGCCAATGGGTTGGTTTGATCCATAAATTGTGACAATGCATTAGTTCCAAAGTAAGTATTGATAACCGAAGAAATAGTCTTCGCATTAATCAAGTCGATAGGAGTAAACACCTCATTATCGCGCACATTCATACGTTCACGAATAGTGCGTGACATACGTGCCAAACCAACAGCAAATTGGTTATAGAGTTGCTCTCCTACAGTGCGCACACGACGGTTGCTCAAGTGGTCGATATCGTCAACATCAGTTTTTGAATTAATAAGCTCAATTAGATACTTGATGATAGCGATAATATCTTCCTTAGTGAGCACGCGCACTTCCATGGGGATACCGAGGTCAAGTTTCTTATTGATACGGTAACGACCCACATCTCCGAGGTCATAACGCTTTTCAGAGAAGAAAAGGTTAGTGATGACTTCGCGAGCACTTGCATCATCGGGTGGCTCCGCGTTGCGGAGTTGGCGATAGATGTATTGGATAGCCTCTTTTTCAGAGTTACTTGTATCTTTTTGAAGAGTGTTGAAGATAATTGAATAGTCGCTTGAGTTCACATCTTCTTTGTGGAGAAGGATATGGCTCACACCCGATTCAAGAATTTCTTCAATATGTTCTTCTTCAAGCACAACTTCGCGATCGAGCACAACATCATTACGCTCGATAGAAACTACCTCACCGGTATCTTCATCTACGAAGTCTTCAATCCATGTTTTAAGCACACGGGCAGCAAGTTTGCGACCTACTGCTTTCTTGAGATTTGATTTATTTACTTTGAGTTCCTCAGCGAGACCGAAAATTTCGATGATATCTTTATCGCTTTCAAGACCGATAGCACGTAAAAGAGTTGTTACGGGCAATTTCTTTTTACGGTCGATATAAGCATACATCACATTGTTAATGTCGGTAGCAAACTCAATCCATGATCCACGGAATGGAATAATACGAGCTGAATAAAGTTTTGTACCGTTAGCGTGAGTGCTTTGACCAAAGAACACACCAGGAGAACGGTGCAATTGAGATACAACTACACGTTCAGCACCATTAATAACAAAAGTACCTTTCTCGGTCATATAAGGGATAGGACCAAGATATACGTCCTGAATCACTGTTGCAAAATCTTCGTGATCAGGGTCGGTACAATAAAGCTTAAGCTTAGCTTTTAAGGGTACACTATAGGTTAAACCACGCTCGAGACATTCGTCGATAGTATAACGAGGAGGATCGATATAATAATCGAGAAACTCAAGTACAAAGTTATTACGAGTATCTGCAATAGGGAAATTCTCTGCAAATACCTTATATAGCCCCTCGTTGTTTCTTTTCTCGGGAGGAGTGTCTAATTGTAAAAAGTCATGAAACGACTTTAACTGTACCTCTAAAAAATCGGGATAAGGAAGTGGATTCTTTACCGAGGCAAAGTTAATTCTTTGTTTTGTTGTTGAGACTGACATCTAAAATAACGTTAAAGGGAACTCAAATTAAAAAATAACACAAAAAGGTTAAGAATCGTCCAACGAGAGGATTCTTAACCTATTTACCTGAAAATCAGGCAATATTATTTAAGTTCAACTTCAGCGCCAGCTTCTTCGAGTTGTTTTTTGAGGCCTTCTGCTTCAGATTTAGCGAGACCTTCTTTAACTACTGAAGGAGTACCATCTACCATTTCTTTAGCTTCTTTCAAGCCAAGACCAGTAAGTTCTTTTACGAGTTTAACAACTGCGAGTTTGCTTGCACCAGCGTTTTTAAGAACTACATCGAAAGAATCTTTTTCTTCAGCTGCAGCTGCACCAGCAGCAGCAGGAGCAGCAACTGCAACAGCAGCAGCAGCAGGTTCGATACCGTATTCTTCTTTAAGGATAGTTGCAAGTTCATTAACTTCTTTAACTGTCAAGTTAACTAATTGTTCTGCAAAAGCTTTCAAATCTGCCATTTTTGTATAATTTTAATTGTTTAATACTAATTGAATATGATTTAAATTATTCGGGACGTTCGCCCAGAGTCTTAAGAACTCCATGAATGGTGTTACCACCTGATTGAAGAGCAGAAATAACATTCTTCGCTGGAGATTGCAACAAAGCAACGATATCAGCAATAACTTCATTCTTACTCTTGATGTTAGCCAGAGCTTCGAGTTGGTCAGCACCTACATATACACCTTCTTCTGCGTAAGCAGCTTTCAATGCAGGAACACCATCTTTATATTCTTTCAACAACTTAGCAGGTGCGTTAGCTACTTCGCTAAACAATACTGAAGTTGTACCTTTCAAAGAACCGAACAATGCTGAAAAATCAACATCCTCAATGCTCAACAATGCCTTGTGAAGCAATGAATTCTTCACAACAACCATCTTGATGTCAGCCTTGAAACATTTTCTTCTCAATTCACTTGTAGCAGCTGCATCCATTGCAGTTGTGTCAACCAAGTAGAAATGTCCATACTGCTTCACGATTTCAGCCAACTGGCTGATAATTGCGCCTTTATCTTCCTTTCTCATGATTCCTCCTTATTATTAGATTTCGTCAACTGATT
>JAFOYQ010000169.1 GCA_017424575.1 Muribaculaceae bacterium | reverse complement strand
CGAAAGAACGTTGAGCCTTTGATTTACGCAGAAAACCATACACCAAACGATTGATAAAATTTGGGATAGCAAAGGATTTGACCACCATATCAATGCCATAGAACGACATGTGCCGCAACTCATTGCGACGATTGTGGATAACCTGTCCTTCGCCATTATTCCATCGCACAGGCAACGACTTTAGCCAATATTCTAAATGAGAGTATTGTGCAGATAAATGTGTTGTGCGAGGATGGAAAATACGATAACAGAGGTTGATGAGTTTAGACCAAGAGCGTTTGTGGCGCAACGGACCACCCAATTCGCGCTCGAAAAACTCGGGATGCAATCGATTCAGAGTATCAATAACATCTGATTTTAAATGACGATTTGTAACCCTTTTGGATGTAGGGCGTATGCGATAAAAGAATTCGACATCGGGCAGATAAACCACCTCACCACCATCTTTCAACACTGCAATCCAAAACGCCCAATCTTCGCGTGTTTTGAAATCGGGGCAATAACCCCCAACGCGCAACCAATCAGACTTGCGATACATTGCACATGCAGGTATCATATTCTTTCGAGCCAAAAGATTAAGAGAATATTCTTTCAGTTTCCACTCACCTACTCTATCCCCAAAATACTCGGCACGAGGAATAACCACTTTTACATCAGGATTGGATAACAATACACTTACCGCATTAGAGATATAGGTTGGAGATATTCTATCATCGGAATCGATTGGCAATATCAACTCACCAGAAGCATGCGATATGGCATAATTGCGTGCTACACAAGCTCCTGCGTTGGTCTGAGAATATACCTTAACACGACTATCTCGCTCGACATAACTATTGAGCAGAGATAAAGAATCGTCGGTGGAGCCATCATTGACACAGATAACTTCGATATTACGATAACCCGAAGCCAAGACAGAATCCAATGTCTCACAAAGATATTTAGCAGAATTATAAACCGGTATTATTACAGATACGAGCATATGAGGGTTAGATTTTATCAAAACCACGCGTGTATTTGAGCCAATAATATTTGATTGGATTAGTATATTTAAGCAACTTCCATGGCCGACTACTATGAGGTCGATGCACTACAGCGTCTGTCATCAAAAGCATATTTCGGAATCCTTTACGAAGTGAAATGTGGGTAATAAATACATCATACCAATTCTTCTTTGGATTGAGTAGTTGAAAATCGTAGGAGTGTAAAAAAACATTTGTCAACAATGTACAACAAAAACTCAATCGACGCGAAATGACACGATCAGTCATAGACCATTTACGTGCATAAAGATATGGAAAATTAATATTACCCGACTCATCTATCGTAACCGAGGCAACCATACCAACATTATCAGCAACAGCAGACACGAGACGAATAAAAGTATCAGGATTAACCACCACATCCGACTCAACTATCACAAGATGAGAATCTGTTTTTAAAGCCAGCTCTTGTGCATGCTGCAATACAAAACGATAATTGGGCGATGGAGAATCAATAATATCACAAAGATGTATTACTCGAAAACCTAATTCTTTAGCCAACGAATCTAATAATAAAGCATTCTCGGGTGTAGAAAAATCATCATAAACAACATACTCACACTCAACACCAAAAGAAGCTTTCATCACAGAACGAACAGTGAGTTCTGTAAGTTCAATTGAATCCTTGACTGGGGTTATTATCAATAATTTACTCATTTTGCTAGAATAAAAAGTCTCGAAAAAATCTGCATATAAGAAAATCGATGCACGAAGATTCCTAACTTATACGAAATTCAACCACAAAGATACTATTTTTTCTCGAAATATACAATATTTTCGCTAAGCACCCATTTAACAATAATTATGAATTAT
>JAFOYQ010000168.1 GCA_017424575.1 Muribaculaceae bacterium | reverse complement strand
TGTTTTCGATAGCGGATATGCTTCGCTTGATGCTCTATTTTTCTTAGCACCATGGCTTTATCTTTTTCTATGTCCTGCTGTGACTATGAGATTTTTTGCTGAAGAAAAAGCGGAGGGAACTTTGGAATTATTGTTGACAAAACCGATTTCGCGCTTGAATATTGTGGGGGGTAAAGCTCTTGCAGGATGGGTATTGGTGGTTATTGCGTTGTTGCCTTCTGTGTTATGGTTTTTTTCTGTATATATGCTTGCTGAGCCAATGGGCAATGTTGATTCGGGTGCTTTTTGGGGTTCGTGGATTGGTCTTTTGTTTTTGGCAATGGTCTATGTTGCTATTGGTGTGTTCGGTTCGTCGCTCTCTTCTAGTCAAGTGGTGGCGTTTATGGTTTCGGCGGTTATCTCTTTTGCCCTTTTCTATGGTTTTGAATTGATTGGTTCTCTATTCTCGGGCGAAACTGCCTATTGGTTGCGTCAATTGGGTATAAATGAACACTATAAATCTATCTCGCGAGGTGTGATCGATAGTCGCGATCTTATTTATTTCGTTGCTTTGACAGCGGGATTTATTTATCTTACAACAAGACAAATAAAATCTAAATAATTTATTGATATATATATAACTTTCAAATTTCAAGTTTCAAATTATTATGTTGATTTTAATAACAAATGATGATGGCATTCAAGCCAAAGGTATTCAAACAATTGCGCGTGTAGCTGCAAAATATGGTAATGTGGTAGTGGTGGCTCCTAATGGACCTCGTTCGGCTCAGTCGAGCGCATTGACTATCGAAGTGCCTGTGTCGGTGAAACCTGTTCCTTCTGATGTTGAAAATATTACTCAATTCGCAGTTAGTGGTACTCCTGCCGATTGTGTTAAACTTGCTATTAGTCAGTTGCTTGATGAGAAACCTGACCTTGTGATTTCGGGTATCAATCATGGTTCAAATGCAAGTATCAATGTGATTTATTCAGGTACTATCGGTGCTGCTATCGAAGGAGCTTTGCATGGTATTCCATCAATTGGTTTTTCGTTGTGCGACCATGATGCTGATGCCGATTTTGAACCTTCGTTGCCTTATTTTGAGCAGATTATTGCTAAGACTATCAATTCGGAAATGCCAAAAGATATCTGTTTGAATGTGAATGCTCCTAAAGGTGAAGTGAAAGGCATTCGTGCTTGCCGTCAGGCAGAGGGTCGTTGGGCTAACGATTTTGGTAAAACTCCTGCCCCTCGTGCTAATGATTATTATTGGTTGATTGGCGACTTTATGTTCCTAAACGACAATGATATGAACGCCGATCAATGTGCTATCGAAAATGGTTATATTACTGTTGTGCCATTGCAATTTGATATGACTGCATATAAGGCAATCGAATTCTGCAAACAATATGAAACAGAAGCTTGATACACTTTGGTTTGGAATGCTTATAGGGCTTGTTATGCCAGTTGTAATGTTGTATCTTTTTATTCAGAACAACACGTTTGATGGCTTTTCGCTCCGTGCTATTCTTGATTTGGCAAGTACTAATAGTATGATTGTTAAATTATTGTGTATTGCCATATTTCCTGATATGGGAGCTGTGTTTTTGCTCAATACTTGGGAGATGTGGCGTGCTTGTCGTGGTGTGTTTGCTTCTTTGTTTCTTTTTATTGCTATATCAGCTGTATTTGTTGTTATAAACTCGTGAATTTACAACGCTCTCCTGTTTATAGGTGAGCTGTTTGTAGGACTGAGGGGTTTTTAATTCCTCATTCCCCATTCCTCATTCCTCATTCAAATGAAATATTTTATTATAGCAGGTGAAGCCTCTGGCGATTTGCATGGCAGTCGGTTGATTGCTGAGCTTAGACGTCGCGACCCCGAAGCACAATTTCGTTTCTTTGGGGGTGACCTTATGGCGCAGTCGGCTAGGGTAGAACCTATTGTGCATTATCGCAATATGGCATTTATGGGTTTCGTGAATGTACTGCTTAATATTGATAAAATATTTCGTGTTCAAAGACTTGCCGAACGTGAGTTGATTTCTTTCTCTCCCGATAAGGTGATTTTGATTGATTATCCAGGTTTCAACCTCCGATTTGCAAAGTTTGTTAAACATAATTTGCCTTCTGCTGAGGTGGATTATTATATTGCGCCGAAACTTTGGGCTTGGAAAGAGTATCGTTTGAAGGCAATTAAACGATATGTGGATAGGATGTTTACTATATTTCCATTTGAGACAGAGTGGTTTGGTTCGCGTGGTTATAAAGTAGAGTATGTGGGTAACCCGTCGGTCGATTCGGTGTCGGCATTTATGAACGAGGACTTTGATGAAGCGCAATTTCGTGTTGAGAATGGACTTGACTCTCGGCCTATAGTGGCATTGTTGGCAGGTAGTCGCCGACAAGAGATACGTTCGTGTTTGCCTATTATGGTGCAATTAACTGAAAATTATCTTGATTATCAGTTCGTCATCGCTGCGGCTCCAGGTGTTGAGGCTGAGTTTTATGAATCATTAGTAGGGCAAACGAGAGTAAAGATAATTTATGGGGCTACATATCCTTTATTGCGTGTGGCTCATGCTGCAGTGGTCAATTCAGGCACAGCAACTCTCGAAACTGCACTTTTTCGAGTTCCTCAAGTGGTTGTATATAAAGTGTTTGGCGGACGATTGACAATGCTACTCAAACCTCTACTCATAAAAACGCCATGGGTGTCGTTGGTTAATATCATTGCACAGCGTGAAGTGGTGACTGAGTTGCTTGCGCATAATTATACACTTAATCGCACAGATGCCGAACTTCGCACAATTCTTTCCGATGGCAATCGCCGTCAGCAAATTCTTCAATCCTACGACCAAATTATCTACACCCTTGGTCCTGCAGGTGCAGATGCCCGTTGTGCCGAAAAAATCCTATAACAGCCACAATCTAAGTAACCCTTCGTATGTGGGTATAATTTTAATTTCCCCCTTATCTTTTCCCTACCTTCTCCTTAAGCTCTTCATAGGATAACCCTACCTACAAGCAAGGTTCAAGCAACCTATGCCGAAAAAAACAGCCATTTCCTGTTATATTACATT
>JAFOYQ010000167.1 GCA_017424575.1 Muribaculaceae bacterium | reverse complement strand
TGCAACTATGTCTTTAATCACTACTTTGGTGAAAGATTGACGGTGACCGTTTTTGCGGCGGTAACCTTTACGTCTTTTTTTCTTGAAGACGATAACTTTTTCACCTTTTACGAGGGGACATGCTACCTCGCAAACTACTTTTGCTCCTTCAACGGTGGGAGCACCAACTTTGATTGCACCGTCGGCATCAGCGAGGAGTACACGGTCAAATTCTACAGTGTCACCTTCTTTAACTTGCTCGCCGAGATAATGAACATACAAGAACTTGCCAGCTTCAGCTTTGAATTGTTGTCCTTGAATTTCTACGATAACGTACATCTGTTAAATAATTAATACAGGTTACATCCGGTAGGCGAGGTGCGAAAACCACTGCACACTACTTAATTCTTGCCTATTACGGAAAAATTGCGCACAAAGTTACATATTTTTTCTGAAACTGCAAAATATTTTTTATTTGTGTGGGTTTTGTTATTGAGATAAGCGTAGCCTATCTTTATTATAGAGGGAAATAAGAATGTATAAAATAAATAATGTGAGGAGAGTATTTTTGTGTTGACATTTTTATAACTTTGTAGAAAATATATTGAAATATCTTTACTATGGCTACAGAAAATAGGTATAAAACGGAATTTGTGGAAATACTCAAAGCTACTGGGCGTGAGAATATTGATTATGTAATTGAAGACCTTGAGGATATAGGTTTTTTTGAGGCTCCTGCTTCATGCAAAAATCACTATAATTTTGAAGGTGGATTGGTGGAACATTCTCTTAATGTTTACAAAATTGCATGTATTATAAAAACTGAAATGGCAAAATTGCGTCCCGATGTAATAGGTCGCATTCCCGATGATAGTGTTACTGTTGCAGCTCTACTTCACGATGTGTGTAAAGCCGATATTTACAAAAAGGTGGTAAAGAAGGTGCGCAATGATATTGGTGTGTGGGAACCTCAAGAATCATACAATATTGATTATTCAGATTTTCCTCTTGGGCATGGCGAGAAATCGGTTATTATGCTACTTCGCAGTGGGCTTGACCTATCTGACGACGAGATTATGGCAATACGTTGGCACATGGGTAGTTGGGACATAGCATTCCAAAGTAGTGAAATGGTGGCAAGTAATCGCAAAGCCAAAGAGATATGCCCACTCCTTTCACTCATCCACACCGCCGACACCCTCGCCGCAGGAATCCTTGAAGGGAAAGGGTGATTTTCAATGCATAATGCATGGTTTATAATGCATAGTGGGTGCGGAATTTACTGCTAATTAAGGTCGTTAAGAACTCTAAAGTCTCTAAGGTCTCTAAGGACACTAAGTTGACTCAGGATAAGTATTTTTAATGCATAGTGGTTGTATTGAAAAGATATAAAGGTTATGCAATTTGCATAACTTTTGTATTTTATGCAAAGTTGTTGTATAAATACTCAACTTATTGCATATCAATATTTAGTTGTATATAAAATTGGCAAGAATGTCTTATTTTGTGATATGTTTTTGCGTATATTTTTGTAACTTTGCGCCTTATTCGTTTTGTGAAAAGAAGATTTTATAAAACAACAATTCTTTAATAACTAAATAATTTTATCACTAATTTTAAGCTTATGCAAAAAATCATTTCTCGATTTTTGATGTTGCTCATTGTTGTAATGGGTAGCGTTGCTATTGCACAAGCTCAAAGTCTCACTCCTCGCGAGGGTGTAGTACGTATTAAACTCCAAGACGATGTTGCTAAGTCGGTGGGAAAAAGTGTGCGTACTGCTACAAAGGGTGTGTTGAGTACTGGTGTTCAGTCGCTCGATATGTCAACTCGCAAGATTAAGGCTATGAGCATCAGAAGGGTATTCCCTTACAGTGCAAAACATGAAGCTCAAATGGCAGAATTCGGTCTCGACCGTTGGTATGAAGTGTCATTTGACGAGTCAATCAATCCTAAAGATGCTCAACGCATTTTGAGCCAAACTGCAGGTGTGCAATCGGCAACTTGCAAGGTTCCTATGGTATTGAAAGAGAATGGCACATTCAAAGTTGCTAATACTCTTTCAAACGAAGTGCGTCCATCGGTTATGCCATTTAATGACCCTCGATTGGGTAGCCAATGGCACTACAACAACACTGGTGCATTGGGTACAAGTGTGATGGGTGCCGACATTAACCTTTTCAAGGCGTGGGAATCATGTACTGGTAGCGATCGTGTTACAGTAGCGATTATCGACGGTGGTATCGACTACACTCACGAAGACCTTGCTGACAATGTGTATGTAAACCAAGCAGAGTTGGATGGTGTTGCTGGTCAAGATGATGATGGCAACGGCTATATCGACGACGTTTATGGTTGGAACTTCTGTACAAACACTAAAGATGTTTATCCTCACGCTCATGGTACTCACGTTGCAGGTACTGTTGCTGCAGTAAACAACAACGGTATAGGTGTGTGTGGTATCGCTGGTGGTAACGGCACTTATGGCAGTGGTGTAAAAATGCTCTCTTGTCAAGTGTTTGACTCTCGCTCTGGTTCGGGCGAAGGAGACTTTGCTGCGGCTATCGTATATGCTGCAAATAATGGAGCATCTATCGCAAACTGTTCATGGGGTTGGGGTTCGGCAGATTACTACGAACAAGATGTGCTTGACGCTATCGACTACTTCATTGCAAATGCTAAGAGCAACACTCTCAATGGTGGTGTAATGTTCTTTGCAACTGGTAATGATGGTGCAAAAGGCAATTTCTATCCTGCTTGCTACGATAAAGTTGTAGCCGTAGGTTCTATGACATCAGACTTTACTATCGCTTCATATTCAAACTATGGACCATGGGTTGATATCGTTGCACCAGGTGGTCTTCTTGATTATAGCGATGCTCATGGTGTATTGAGTACACTTCCAGGTAATCAATATGGGTTCAACGAAGGTACGTCAATGGCAACACCTCACGTTACAGGTATCGCTGCTCTTGTTGCTGCAATGCATGGTACAGCAACTACTCCTGCTGAGACTATGCGTCAACAAATCATCACATCTATCAATGATGTGTATAAATACAACGCAGGTAAAGAGGGACTCCATGGTGCAGGTTATATCGATGCTGCTAAGGCACTTCAAATGAGTGGTAGTGGTGTTGCTCCCGACAAAGTTGCATCATTCACAGCACTCCCTGCTCAAGATAACATCACTATCGGTTGGACAATTCCTAATGCATCTGACAACAATGTTAACTATCACTTGTTGTATTACAGCACAACTGAGTTCAATGCCGAAAGCGACTTGACAAAGGTGAGCAGCGTGTCAATCGACACTAAATTCCTCGCATCGGGCGACTCTACAACTTATGAATTGACTGGTCTTCAACCATTGACCACTTACTACCTCGCAATGAAGGCAGTAAACCGTTGGGGTGATGCATCAGAACTTTCACCAGTAGTTGCTGCTACTACCAATGCGGGTCCTAAGATGACAGTAAATAAATCATCGTTGTCATTTACAGTTAAACCCGATGCTCAAGGCAATGCATCATTCACTATCGGCAACGACGATGAAGGGCTCTTGAAATGGGATGCAAAAGTGGCTACAACACAATTCACTATCGCTACTCGTTCAATAGCAAAAGCTAGTCCTGGCACTATCACTAAGTATAATGGCAAGATGGGTATAGCTCCTTACGCTGCCAATGCGGTAGTTAAGACATCTGATTTCATCGCAGGCGAATATCCTAAACATTTCAAATACTACGATATGATGTATGCATCTATTGGCGACGAAAACTCATCATTGCCTAACTCAATGGCACAATGGTTCTATGTTGACCAAGAGACATATCCCGAAGGATTCAACCTCACAGGTGTTCAAGTAACAAGCTTCTATGGTAGCAACCCTACATTCCAAATCTACAAAGGTAGCAACATTGCAGCTGCTACACTCATCGACGAGTTTAATCCTGCATTCTATTCTGATGGTGTGATGAAACTTACTGAACAAGTGTATTTTGCTCCTGGTGAATCATTCTGGGTAGTAGTACACTTCCCTGCAGGTCAACAAGGTTATCCTCTTGGACTTGCTACTGTTACTAATGAAGTTTACTCTTCATATTCATATATGAGTAACGATATGGGTAAAACTTGGGTTTCAATGGTAGATGCACTCAAAGGTTCTCCATACGAAACTATTAGCAATAAAGCTGGTTGGGCTATCACTGCAGTGAGTCAAAACCCTGCTTGGGATAAGATTATCACTCTCACTCCAGCATCGGGTCAAGTGAAATATGGCGAAACTCAAGATGTTGTTGTTACCAACGATGGTCAACCACTTGTTAACGGTACATATAAATTCAACATCAGCTTCAATACCAATGAAAGCGAAGCTAACACTACTAAAATTCCTGTAACAATGACAGTTAGTGGCAATGCTCCAGCAATGTCACCTGCTAAAGTTGTTAACTTCGGCAACCTACTTGTGGGCGAAAGCAAAACTATCACAGTAGAGGTATTTAACGAAGGTTATGGCGCATTTGGATACTATGGTTCATTGAGTGGCAATCGCATTGCTTCTACTTCAGAACATTTTGAAGCTCCTACATATATTGGTGGTGGTTTCCCTGCTCGTGCATACACTAAGTTTGATGTTACTTTTGCACCAAAAGCTGCAGGTAGCCACACTGGTAACATCGTGTTTAAGCACTCAGACAATTCTGAGTTCAAAGTGACAGTTACTGGTGTTGCAACCGACCCTGCTAAGATTGAAATCACCCCTGACACTATCGCAGTAGGCACACTCGGTGTTGACTCGGCGGCTATGACTAAAGAATTTGCTATCAGTAACAAGGGTAACTATCCATTGGAATTTGTGTTCCCTAAATTCTCTGATCGTCAACTCGAAAATCAAGGTAAAGCAGCACATCGATTTGGATATGTGGCAGCACACAACCTCAACGGTGCTACATCATTTGAATATGATGGCAACCCAACTCTTATTGGTGGCACTGACATCACAAGCTCTTATGACGATAGTAACTACTTGTCAAAACAAATCGCTCTCGGCTTCGCATTCCCATTCTATGGCAAATCTTATGACTATGCTTATATCACAAGCTATGGTGGTATCGCATTTGGCACAGGTGAATATGCTTATCGTAGCCCATTGAGTGAAAGTGCTTATGGGCTTGAAGGTGTTCCTTACATCTCGGCTTATGGTTATCAATTGGCAATGAGCCCTCAATCAAAAGTTGAATATGCTAAGCAAGATGGTAAATTTGTGGTTAAATACACCGATGTATTGGCATTGGTTTACGACCAAGAATATACCCCAATCTCATTCCGCATAGCACTTTCTTCTAATGGTGATATTGAAATCTTCTATGATAGTTATGAAGCGATGATGCTCTTCCAAGAAGGTTCTACACTCTATTGTGGTATTCTTGATGGTGAGGGTGCCGACCCATTGACTATTACATCGGCTGATGTTGCCGACTACTGGCAATCAAACGATGATCCTGCTGGTGACGTTTACAACTATTTCACTTCTCAATCTTCAGTGAAATTCGTTGCACCAAAACCTAACTTCATCACAGCACTCAGTCCTGCGTATGGCATCGTTAATCCTGGTGAAAGCATCAACATTGCAGCAATTCTTAAGGCCGATGCGTCAATGTATGCTGGCGAAACTTACAACAACCTCATCTTGATGAGCAACGACCCATATAATGGCACTTCTTATGTGCGTTTTGAAGCAAACATCACTGGCGAACAACTTCAACCAAAATCGGTTGTTGATATCAACGAACTTGACTTTGGTAAAGTATTCCGTACATCAGTAGCTCAACGTCCAGTAACCATTAAGAATGCCGGACAAGATACACTCAATGTTACAAGCATATCTGTTACATTGGGCAACTACAAGGCCGACAATATTGCTCCAATTGCTATTGCCCCAGGCATGTCAAAAGATGTCATCGTTACCCTTCCAACAGAGAAAGAGGGTGTGGTATCAGACAACTTGGTAATCATTACTGAAACAGGCGAGCACAATGTAGCTCTTATAGGTGAGGTTATTGGTTGTCCTAATGCGCAATTGAATATGTCATCTATTGATGAAAATGTATTGAGTGGTACGTATGTGTCTAAAACCCTCAATATTGCAAATACTGGTAACGAAAATCTTGTTTACTCTATTACTCCAAATCCTGAACATTTCTCATTCAGCGACCTCAACGATGGCGCAAAAGTAGCATACTCTTATAGCGCATCAATTGACGATGCTAATGTTACATTCGATTGGTTTGATATCGAAACAACAGGGATGGGTGAACAAAACAATTTCACTTACTACAACAATAACGACTATGTTGAGGTAACTCTTCCATTCGAATTCCCATTCTATGGCAAGAAATACCGCAAGATGTATATCTACAACACTGGTTTCGTATCGTTCACTAAACGCAATGATGACAAGATTTGGCCCGAGCCTCCAGGTGAATTCCCTGGTGGTACTATTTACACCAATATCATCGCTCCTTATTGGGGTATGCACACTTGCGATCAAAGCAAGACTGCAGGTACATACCATTATATGACCGAAAATGAAGTAGTAGTTTCATGGATGGAATATGGCAACACTATGAACTTAGGCGTTTGCTATCAACTTATCATGAAGAAGGATGGTTCGTTCAAATATCAATACAAAGGATATGGCGATTATGCAGTAATCTATGGTATCTTTGGTTTGGCAGGTCTTTCAAACGAAGATGGTAGCGAAGGATTCAAACTCCCTGAGCGTTATGTTGCATTCAATAATGCTGTACAATTCTATCCAGTAGTTGAAAATACTATTGTTCCAGGGGAAAAACGTGATGTTGAAATTAAACTTGCCACCGACAAATTGGCTGGTCAGTATAATTCAAGTATCAACATCAATACCAATGTACCTGGAAAGGAAAAGATTGAAATACCTATTAGCTTAACTCTCACAGGTGAGGCTAAGCCAGTATTCCCTGCCGATTCTATCATCGTAGAGCGTGTAGTAGGACATTTTGATGATCCTTCGGCTGGTCCTATTACTCAAATGGGAGCTAACTACGAAGCTTGCTTCTATATCAAAAACGAAGGTTCTGCACCATTCACTATTACCCATATTAAGAATGGTGGTCCTCAATTGTATGATGAATGGTTTGACATGTATACTCCTATGTTCTCAACATTCTATGAAGCAGAAGAAATTGACTGGATTACAGGCGAACCTACAGGTAATCGCATGTGGACTCAGTACTATGACAATACTCCATTTACTGTTGGCACTGCACCTCAAGGCATCTCAATTCCTATGATGTATGACATCGCTTGCCAAGTGGGAACATACGATGTGCCATTGACATTCTACTACAACGAAAATGATTCGGCAGTAGTGAATGTGCGTTTCGTAGTAACTCCTGCTCCTCAATTGACTCTTGATAAAGAAGAGATTCGCGCAGTCAACGTTACCAACGACTATGTGGGTGAAGACTCAGTAGTAATCAGCAACAATGGTCAATATCAACTCTCTTATAATCTCCGTCTCGACCCAACAGGCGAAGGCGAAGTGCAAGAAGACCTCGGTGGTGGCGGTATCGCACCTGCTACTGCACGCACTTTGAGCGTTGAAGCTGCTGCTGAATTGAACCAAAACATCTTCACTCCAGTGAAAGCATTTGATGAAAAAGAAACTTCAATCCTCGATGCTCCAACTGACTTTGAATATCGCAATGCGCTTTACTACGCAACAATTCCAGGCAACAACACTACATATCAATATGGTACTGGCAACACATTTGGTGAATATAAAGCTGCTACCTACTATGTAGCTCCCGAAGAGGGCTTCAACCTATCACACATCTACACCGCTACATATCTTGGCGACCTCAAAGATGTAGATATTAAGGTTGAAATCATCAAGGGTGGTGATCCTGAAGGCACATCAGTGCTTGGCAAAGGCACATTCCATGTTGATGAAATGGAATCAGCAAGTTTCATTGTTATTCCACTCGATCGTGCCGTTTATCTCGCACCTGGTCAAGACTTCTACGTGGTAATCTCTTATCCAGCGGGTATTGAATTCCCTGCTTACCTCTCTTACAAAGAAGAGGGTGTGGAATCTAACCGCTTTATGGGCTTTGTTGAAGGCTACGGATGGTTTGACCTCGCTACAATGTTTGAAGACACTTATGGTTCACTCGGTTATATCATGACTTGTCTTGAAACTAAAGAGGGTAACGCTTGGGTGAAAATGCTTAATCCTGAAAGTGATAAAACTGGTGTAATCAACCCAGGTGAATCGCTCAATGTTAAGTTCCGTTTCTCTGCAGCTGATGCTCCTATGGACAAAGACAACAAAGCAATGCTCGTAATTAAGAGCAATGACCCAGCACAACCAGTTGTCAACTTCCCAATCGTCCTTGACAAGAATGCAGCTCCTCAAGTTACAGCTCCTGCAAATGTTACTCTTGTTAAAGAAGGTGCGTTAACCAATATTGAATTTACAGTAGTTGATCCTGAAGGTGACGACTTCTCATTGCGTCTTGACGACAATGGCAACATGGTCAAGTTCTCGGTTAATGCCATTGATGCAACAGCAGTTGTAGAGGTTGTTGAAAACACTGCAACAGTTAAGAACGCTCCTGCTGGTGTAAAAGTAGTAGCGGGTATCACTCCTGAGTTTGGTACACAAGGCAATTATGCATTGACACTCACTGCTACCGACACTTGTGGCAACGAAGCATACGAATCGGCACGCTACCTCGTAGAACATGTAAATCGTGCACCAAAAGTGGTTGCTACCGACGACTACATGATTATGATGGCAACAACAACATCTGATATAATTTCATTTGCCAACTTCTTTGAAGACCCTGATGGTGATGAATTGTATTATGACTTTAGTGTTTCGCTCGATGATATAGTTACAGCATATACATCTAAAGAGGGTGTGATTCTTGTTGCAAATAAAGTAGGTGTGGCAATCGTACGCATCACAGCTACCGACCCATCGGGAGCTTCGGCAGTATATGCATTTGAACTTGAGGTTACTGAATTTGATGGTGTTGAAAATATCACTATCAACTCACAAGTAAATGTGTTCCCTAACCCTGTTGTAACTGCACTCAATGTAACTTGCGATTTCAACTGCGACACAGTTAACTACTGCATTTATGGTGCAAACGGAGCTGTTGTTTACAACGAAATCACATCATGCATCAGCGGTCAAGCACACACAATCAATGTTGACAAACTCCCTGCAGGTCTTTACCTCCTCAAGGTAACCACCGACCAAGGTGTAGCAACATACCCTGTGATTAAAAAGTAATCGTTCAAGATTATATCCAATAGCAAATGATGGCAGCCTCCCATGGTTGCCATCGTTTTTTTTGTCAATATCGTCGCTATATAGTGAATTTCGAGAGTGCCTAATCTTTGATTTTAAGCAAATAATAACTATTTTTGCAGAGTTTTGTATAATTTCAGCCAAAACTCTTTCAGACGAAATAAAAACTAACAAACAAATAAACCATGCTAAAAACTAAAAAGTGGCTACTTTTAGCCTTACTCTCTCTCTTTATTTCTAACAATTTGTGGGCACAAACTGCTCCTAAGCGTGAATTCCGCTCAGTGTGGATTGCAACAGTTGCCAATATTGACTGGCCTAAACAAAAAGGTAATTCGGCAAGTGTTATAGCCCAACAAAAAGCCGACCTTGTAGCGTATATTGAACGTATGCAAGAGATGAATCTCACCACAATATGCTTCCAAGTGCGAAGCATGTGTGATGCTATGTATCAATCAAGTTATGAACCATGGTCAAGCTATCTCACTGGCACACGTGGCAAAGATCCAGGCTGGGACCCATTGCAATTTTGTGTTGACGAATGTCATAAACGTGGTATTGAAGTCTATGCGTGGGTAAACCCATATCGTTGGGCAAGTAGTGGTTCTTTGTCTCAATGGAACACATCCTTCGACACCGAAGTTAAAAATAAAGATTGGCTCATCACTAATGGCACCTTCACCGTGCTTAATCCTGGGCTTGATGCCACTCGTGAACATATTGTGAAAGTGTGTAAGGAAATTATCGAAAAATATCCCGTTGAAGGTATGATTTTCGACGACTATTTCTATCCAACAGGTGGTACTTCGGAAAAATCTGATGCTCCCGACTATCAATTATGGAAAAATAGTGGCACATCACTCTCTATTGGTGATTGGCGTCGTGAAAACGTTGATAAAATGATTACCGACGTATATAATATGGTGCAAGAAACTCGTCCTGAAGTGCGTTTCGGTCTTGCACCTCCAGGAACAGCCGGTGCTTCAGCAAGTAAGTATGGAATTTCTACATGGCCTGGTGGTTATGATACTCAATACACCTCGCTTTATTCCGATCCTCTTTCATGGATGAATAAACACATTGTTGATTTCATGTCGCCACAAATTTATTGGCACAACGACCACTCAATGGCTTCATTTGGTAAGATTTCAAATTGGTGGTATGGCCTTGCTAAGCACTTTGGCAACGTGCATTGTAGCATCAGTGTAAATATCTATGACCTTGCTCAAGCGATGGGTTATCAAGAAGACCTCAAAAACACTCAAGCCCACTGGGAAGAACACGTTTACAATGTGAAACAATCACGCCAATTTGCTGCTGATAATGGAGTAAAAGCATTCGGTTCAAACTTCTATAGTATTCAATATTTTTGTGGCGAATATGAAGAGCATGGCGACTTTGTGGCTAAAGAATGTTTCCCTACAAAAGCACTTGTGCCTGAAGTTGATTGGAAAACTGTGACCAACTATGGTGCAGTTAAAAACCTCAATTGCGTCAATGGCTCTCTTACATGGGATGCAGTTACTGGTCCTCACAAAAACACTATCATTCGCTACTCGGTTTACGCAGTGCCTATGGATGTAACTCATGAAGCGGCCATGACCGATGATGGCATTGATGGCCAATACCTATTAGATGTCACATACTCTCCTTCATTTGCACTTCCCACCAACAAACAATCGGGATATTGGTATGCAGTATGCGTTTATGACGGATTTGGTAAAGAGCACGCCGTTGCTTATGCCAACTACCCCGATGGCGAAGCCGAAAAAGTCACACTCATATCTCCTATCAATGGCGCGACAACATCTTGGGACCAAACATTCTCATGGAGTGCAATTGAAAATGGGACCTATAACCTTTACATCTGCGACGACGCAGCTTGCTCATCGGTTAAATATAGTCAAACAGGTCTCACAGCCAATTCTACTTCATTTGACTTAAGCAAGATTGCCGATTTCAAAGACAACACCACTTATTATTGGAAAGTAACATCGTTGCAACCTGGTAAAATCGCAGCATCAAGCGAAATAGCATCTTTCAAAAGCCCAGCACGCACACAAGGACCTAAACCTCAACTCATTTCTCCCGAAGACGGCGCAAGCCTTGAAACTGAAGTAACATTCAACTGGTTAGAGTCAGACAATGGTATGACCAGCTATCGAGTAGAGGTATCGGCCGATGCTTCATTCCCTGCTTCGTCAACAAAAACTTATGCTGGCAATGGTGGCATGGCAAAGGTGTCCGCCTCTTCAATCGGGTTAGGCACATACTTCTGGCGAGTTATCGGTAGCGGTGGAAAATTCCTCGACACTCCATCTGATGTGCGTTCATTTACCATTACATCTATCGGAGTAGGTGAATACGAAAACGGATATTCTATTAAAGTTGACCCTGCAACATACAGCGAAAAAAGTGGCGTTAACATCGAAAGCGTGTGGATGCGTTCGGTTAAAACTGGATTTAACAATATGGCTTTTGCAAGTAGTGGCTCTCTCAATCGCACAATGGTTGCAGTAGGTGACTATGTTTACCTCTCAGGTCGCATGGAAAACTCTTCATCAGCAACTGCATTCCTCGAAAAATATAGTGCAGCTACTGGTGAACATATTGGTCGCATCACCCTTGGTAGCGAAGCATCGGTAGGATATTTTCCTTGTAACAACGTGATGAAAGACTCTAATGGTAATGTGTGTGTCTCTAACCTCACAATGATGAGCTCATATCCATTAATCGTGCATCAAGTTAACCTTGAAACTGGTGCTGTAACCGAAATTGCACGCATTAAATCATCCGACTCTAAAATATCAAAAGGACGCTTTGACCGAGTTGCAATTTTGGGCGATGTGACAACTGGCAATTTCACTATTTTAGGTGTTCCTGCCAATAATAAATACATCGTGCGTTGGACTTTTGCAAATGGCTCTTATACTGAAGAAATCAAAACCGTGAGTGCTTTCTATCCAACATCGGCAACCGACTTTAGCACTGCTCCATTCGTGTTGCCTATCACTGCCGACGACATGTTTATCGACGGAGCTTCTACTTCACTCACTCGTTACAAATTTTCAACTGCATCGCGCGAAGGCTCTTTCCTTGCTAATCCATCGGTAGCGCCTAATAGTGATTTAACCAATGGTGGCACATTCTTTACTATTGGTAACAACAGTTATGTAGCGTATGCCTATGATGATGCTTTCAACTCTGATAGCCACAAATTCAATCTTGTTAAAACCACTTCAACCTTAACTTATGGTGGTATGAATCAATTATGGGTTCTTCCCGAAAATGGTTTAGGTAATGTGTGGAGTGAAACGTATGCTTGTTCGGCCGACTATATAAAAATGACAAACAACTGTGTTCGTCTATTCTTGTATGTCCCAGGTTGTGGATTATGTGCCTACGACGTTACCGACACAAATGTTACAAGTGTTGAAGATATTCAAATCGGGGTTGCTACACCTATGGCCCCAATTGAATACTACAACCTCCATGGTGTGAAAGTCAATGCCGATAACCTCACTCCTGGCATCTACATCACCCGCCAAGGCAACAAAACCGCGAAGGTGTTGGTAAAATAATAATCAATTATACAAATAATACTGAAGGCGACGTGTTGAATTGCACGTCGCCTTCTCTTTTGTTTTCAATTATTCTATATCAACTAAACTATCTTACATTCCCATCGAGAGGGTTGTTGCATATCGGAGTTGGCCATTATTAGTATATATTGGATGATAATCAAGCGATACATATTGGTTATCATATCCCCACCATGTCACTGTTACTCCGTTCGCACTGCTATCAACGCTTATTGGTGCTCCATATTGATTATATAATGTATTATACACACTGTTATAACGACTACGGCTATTGTAACTTGTTGAGTACACAAATTCAGAGCCAACTAATCCATGAGAACTATAGTATAAAGTGGCATCAGGCCAATTGTATCCATATTGAGATATATTGCGAAGATATACTACGTCATTGCCATAACCATGCACGGTGTAACCATTGCGATTTAAGTAATCGAGCGAAAGATTTATTGCTGTGCCAAATGTGATGCCAACAATACTTCTCAACACTGGGCAACCATGATATGCTCGGAATGAAGGAGGTGGCACTGGACGATGGTATGGACGTGGAGGTGGGCAATGTGGACGACTCACATGATGATGGTGGTGATTGTGAGAGGGAGCACTGTGGTGATGTTGAGGAGGTCTCACTGCATGATTATGATTGTTGTGCGAAGAGTGATTATTCCCTCTTTGAGGTTGTCTCATATCATTGTGATTCCTTCCACGGTTGTTACTTACTGCTCCCGAAGGTCTTTGGTGATTGTTATTGCCTCTTTGGGTTGAAACATTGTTGTCTTTTTTAGGATGTGAAGCTTTATTATTGCCTCTATTTGAACGAGATGCCGATGATTGACCACTACGATGCTCGGTACGAGAATTACCACGATCGTTTCTTCCACGAGCTTCAAGTTGAGGAGAAACCAATGCTCCACAGATTAAAGCTATTGATACTATTTTCCAAAATCTTTTCATGATAATTTGTTTTTTAATGTTACTTTTTAGATTAGCATTTACTTTTAAGAGCAAAATATTATCAAAAAGTTTAATTTAATAGCAAAAATTCTACTTTTTTACCAATTTCTTTACATATTTGTCCAACTTCGACCCCCCTGCAGTTAATTGCCCATTTTTTGATGAAAAAAATCAGCCATAATTTGCAATTCCACTGCAGTTGCATTAATTTTGTAGATTGAAAAATAATTTAAACTGTACCGATATGGAAAAAATGGAACAACTTTTAGCTGAAAAGCTATTGAAAATTAGTGCAATCAAATTACAACCCGACAATCCTTTTATTTGGGCTTCAGGTTGGAACTCTCCTATATATACCGACAACCGTAAGACTCTTTCTTATCCCGATATTCGTAGTTTTATAAAAGTAGAACTTTGTCGTTTGATTATGGAAGAGTTTGGCGAAGTTGATGCTGTTGCAGGTGTTGCTACTGGTGCTATTGCTCAAGGCGCACTCGTTGCCGACACTTTAGGCCTTCCTTATGTATATGTTCGCGCTACACCTAAAAATCACGGTCTTGAAAACCTTATTGAAGGTAATCTCAAACCAGGTCAAAAAGTTGTAGTAATTGAAGACCTTATTTCAACTGGTGGTAGTAGCCTTAAAGCTGTTGAGGCTATTCGTGCTGCAGGTTGCGAAGTAGTGGGTATGGCTGCAATCTTTACCTACGAATTCCCTCTTGCGGTTGAAAACTTCCGTAAAGCAGGTGTAACTCTTCGCACTTTGAGCAACTATAGCTCTATGCTCGAAGCTGCGTTGGCTACTAATTACATTAAAGCCGAAGATGTTGAAACTCTTAAAGAATGGCGCAAAGACCCTGCAAACTGGGTTCCTGCAAATCCTAACGCTGAATAATTTTTACCTTTATATATGGCAAAATACGAAAGTAAACCTGTAGCGGTCAATCAACCTGTTGAAGTATTGTTTGACCGCTTCAGTGATATCTCTTCATTCCAAAAACGTATTGAAGAAATTCCTGCTGAACATCGTGCTAAGATGGGCGATGTGACATTTGAAAGTGATGCAATCTGCATCAATACTCCTCAAGTGGGACAATTAAAATTCCAAGTAGTAGAACGCACTGCACCTGGTCACATCGTGTTTGCAACAGTGGGTTCACCAGTGCCATTGTCAATGATTATTGACATCACTGCCACAAGCGAAACAGCATCAACAGTAGTTACTGCTATTGATGTTGAAATTCCTGCAATGTTGCGTCCACTTATCGGAGGTAAAATGCAAGAAGCAGCCGATAAATTCGGCGAAATGATTAGCCAACTCAATGGCGCTTTATAAATATTAACGACATCTCACTATGGCATCAAAACTTTGGGAGAAAAATGTAAAAGTCGATCACGACGTTGAGGCTTATACTGTAGGCCTTGATCGTGAAATGGACCTCTATCTCGCACCATTCGATGTTCTTGGATCGATGGCTCACATCACTATGCTTCAGTCAATAGGATTGCTTGATGCCAACGAACTTGATCTGCTATTAAAAGAACTTCGCAAAATTTACGACATCGCAATAAGTGGTGAATTTGTAATTGAGGAAGGGGTTGAAGATGTGCACTCTCAAGTGGAATTGATGCTTACACGTTCACTCGGTGATATAGGTAAGAAAATACACTCAGGTCGTTCTCGCAACGACCAAGTGCTCGTTGACCTCAAACTCTTCACACGCTCACGCATCGAAGATGTAGCAATGGCAGTGAAACGCTTATTTGACACCCTTATCAGCCAAAGTAATCACTATAAAGATGTTGTAATACCTGGCTACACACACCTTCAAGTGGCAATGCCATCGTCGTTTGGATTGTGGTTTGGAGCTTATGCCGAATCACTTGCCGACGACCTCACAGTGCTCCGTGCTGCCTACGAAGTGGCCAATCGCAACCCACTTGGCTCGGCAGCAGGATATGGCTCATCATTTCCACTCAACCGCACAATGACTACACAGTTGCTTGGGTTTGACTCAATGGCATATAACGTAGTGTATGCACAAATGGGACGCGGCAAAACAGAGCGCATTGTGGCTCAATCTATCGCTGGAATCGCTGCAACGTTGTCAAAACTCGCATTTGATGCATGCATGTTTAACTCTCAAAACTTTGGTTTTATCAAACTCCCCGATGAGTTTACCACAGGGTCATCAATCATGCCCCACAAGAAGAATCCAGATGTGTTTGAGTTGACTCGTGCAAAATGTAACAAATTGCAAGCTCTCCCAATGGAAATTACCCTTATAACAAACAATCTTCCATCGGGCTACTTCCGCGATTTACAACTTATTAAGGAAAACTTTCTCCCCGCATTTGATTCAATTATTGATATCATTAACATGGTCAACACCATGCTCGCTCAGGTAAAAGTTAATACTGATGTCGCTACCGATCCACGATATAAATATATGTACTCGGTAGAGGAGGTAAATCGTAGAGTGTCAGAAGGCATGCCATTCCGCGACTCATATAAGCAAGTGGGACTTGAAATCGAAGCAGGAAACTTTGAGCCTCGCTATGATATCAATCACACTCACGAAGGGTCAATCGGTAACCTCTGCAACGACCAGATTTGCGAGCTATTCAATCGCACCTTGTTGCAATTTGATTTCGATACATACCACAAAGCATTTGATAGGCTGCTTAACGTATAATCACAACATTATGAAGTGGGCACTACCTTTGTTGACGCTCATTGCAATGATATTCTCTTCATGTGAGCATATCAATGATGACCGTATTCCACCACTACCAGTCAATATTGAGTTTTCAAACGTAGGGATGTGGAATACCTATGGCGTCGCAGCTACCCCCGACTTTCGCTATTTTATCAAAAACGAACGAAGACCAGCCGGGTTTCCATATACCGAACTAACCTATACGGGTTTTGGAGGCGTCTTATTAGTGTGCAACATTATGAACGTGCCACTTGCCTACGATATGTCGTGCCCAGTTGAAGCACAAAACAACGTACGCATATACGTTGATCGCGACAAACTCCAAGCCACATGTCCCAAATGTGGCAGCACATTTGACATCTACGATACACCAGGCTATCCACTCTCTGGTCCCGCAGCCGAAAAACGCTTCGGCCTTCGCCAATACCACGTTTATGGCCCTAACGAATTTGGCGGCTTCGTAATAAGAAGATAGTATATACGATATCTTATTTGTTCCCAAATGTAGCCACACATCTTTGCATATTCAATAAACACACTTAAATGTGATAAATTAATGCGTGGGGTGGGGTATTTATAAATAATAATGTGTATCTTTGTCAATCAATTAAGGAATTTATACAATCATATTTTACGATGAACAAAATAGTTGAAAAGGAGTATTTCTCAGAAAAGGTTGCAAAACTTGTTGTTGAGGCTCCACTTATCGCTCGTTCTCGTCGCCCAGGACACTTCGTTATAGTGCGTACTGGTGAACATGGAGAACGTATTCCTTTGACTATCGCTGACGCTGATATCGAAAAAGGTACAATCACTCTTGTAGTTCAAGCTGTAGGTGATTCATCATCAAAAATCTGTGCTCTTAATGCTGGAGATTATTTAACTGATGTGGTTGGTCCACTTGGACAGGCTACACACATTGCCAACGTAGGTACTGTAGTGTGCTGCGGTGGTGGTGTGGGTGTTGCTCCACTTCTTCCTATCATTAAGGCAATGAAGCAAGCTGGCAATCGTGTAATCTCGGTCCTCGCTGCTCGCACTAAAGATCTCATTATTCTTGAAGACCAAGTGCGCGAGTATTCCGATGAGGTTATCATCATGACCGACGATGGTTCATACGGCACGAAGGGCCTTGTTACTAATGGCATTGAAGGCGTAATCCAACGTGAAAAGGTTGACCAAGTAGTGACGATTGGTCCTGCTATTATGATGAAATTTGTGGCATTGCTTACTAAGAAATATGAAGTGCCTACTATCTGTTCGCTCAACACTATCATGGTTGACGGCACTGGTATGTGTGGTGCTTGTCGCATCACTGTTGATGGCAAAACTAAGTTTGTGTGCATCGATGGTCCTGAATTTGATGCTCACAAGGTGAATTTCGACGAAATGCTTATGCGTCTTCGCTCTTATAACTAATCAAGAAATAATCAATCACTATGAGTGAAATTATAACATCAGCTCCTCGCGATGCTCAATGGCGCGAAGAGTTACGCAAAAAATACACTGCTAAGGAACGTACAGCAATTGCTCGTGTGAAAATGCCCGAACTTGATGCTGCTTATCGTGTTACTTGCAATGAAGAGGTAAATCAAGGTCTTAATGCTGAGCAAGCTGTTGTTGAAGCCTCTCGCTGTATGGACTGCCCCGATCCTCAATGTATGAAGGGTTGTCCAGTGAGCATCAACATTCCTGGTTTTATCAAAAATATTGAACGTGGCGATTTCAAAGCTGCTGCAGTGGTGTTGAAAGAAACAAGTGCATTGCCTGCTGTGTGTGGTCGAGTGTGCCCACAAGAGAAACAATGTGAATCTAAATGTCTTTATCATAAGATGAAGAAAGAGCCTGTAGCAATCGGTTACCTTGAACGTTTTGCTGCAGATACCGAACGCGAAAGTGGTAATATCGCAGTGCCTACAATGGAGGCTAAGAAAAATGTAAAAGTTGCCGTTGTAGGTTCGGGTCCTGCTGGACTTTCATTTGCGGGGGATATGGCGAAACGTGGTTATGATGTAACCGTGTTTGAAGCGCTCCATGAGATTGGTGGTGTGTTGAAATATGGTATTCCCGAGTTCCGTTTACCAAACGCAGTTGTTGAAGTTGAAATTGATGGCCTTCGCAACATGGGTGTTACTTTTGAGAAAGACTGCATCGTGGGTAAGACCATTAGTTACGACGACCTCCATGAAATGGGATTCAAAGGTGTATTTGTTGCATCGGGAGCAGGTCTTCCTCGTTTCATGAATATCCCAGGTGAAAACCTCAATGGAGTGATGTCGAGCAACGAATACCTCACTCGTGTAAACCTCATGGGAGCAGGTCGTGCCGATTGGGATACTCCAGTATTGCGTGGTAAACGCGTAGCAGTAATCGGTGGTGGTAACACAGCGATGGACTCAGTGCGTACTGCACGTCGCATGGGCGCAGAAGTTGCTATGATTGTTTATCGTCGCAGTGAAGATGAAATGCCTGCACGTGTAGAAGAGGTTAAGCACGCCAAAGAAGAAGGTGTTGAGTTTATGACTCTTCACAACCCTATCGAATATCGTGGCGACGAAAATGGCCGTGTAAATATGATGCTCGTGCAACAAATGGAACTTGGCGAACCTGATGAATCAGGCCGTCGTTCACCTGTTGCTATAGAAGGTGCAATCAAAGAAATTCCTGTTGACTTGGTAATTGTGAGCGTTGGCGTATCACCCAATCCACTTATCCCTAACTCTATTCCTCAACTCGAAATCTCTCGTCGTGGCACAATCGTAGTG
This sequence comes from Muribaculaceae bacterium, assembly GCA_017424575.1. GTDB lineage: Bacteria > Bacteroidota > Bacteroidia > Bacteroidales > Muribaculaceae > RGIG4079. The sequence continues at coordinate 19,787 of JAFOYQ010000167.1, read as the reverse complement.
AACGAAGAAACTATGCAATCATCACTTGGTGACCTCTATGCTGGTGGTGACATTGTGCGTGGTGGTGCTACCGTTATCCTCGCTATGGGCGATGGCCGTCGTGCAGCAGCAGCAATGGCTGAAGCTCTCGAAAAATAAGATTCTAAATATCTGTATATACGACAGCGACGCATCAAATGACGCGTCGCTGTTATTTTTTTACTCTTTTCGGTCGATTGACAAGATTTCGCGATGTCGAGGATAGTCGCCATATCGTCCTACATTATGACAATGGATTTTTTCGCCTGTTGGGAGTATTATAGCCCATGTGGGGCATTTTATCGTGCAACGATTTTCATTTTCAATCGTAATCTTATTTATAACGATTTCCCATGGCGATGCCGCCGATTGATATTCACCTAATGAAAGTGTTAATTCTCCACCTGTTGACTGTGTAGTTACATAGAAAGGGAATTGACCCATTGCTCCTGCGCTACCTTCAATTTTATCCCATTGCGACACGGGTACGTTTTTATAGCGCAAAGGTAATATAAGAATGTTATTATTATTGGCGAAACCACAGTGTCTATTATAAGCACTGTTTCCACTCATTGAGGTAATTGATTGAGGTACATTAAAGGTCCACCAAGGGGCATCTCCTGGGTCGACGAGGTCGAGATAGGCAACCGGTCTGCCCGATATAGCAACTTGATGGCATACCTCTTTAATCTCCTTTGTGAATTTTGATTGCCATACTGCAACTCCACCGATAGAGATAATTGTAAGTAATCCTGCGATCACGCCAATTGTTGCATTATTGCGACGCCACCATGTAAAAGTCTCAAATAGCATCTTAAACGTCAAAATAATTCCCAAGAGCTCTACAAACCATAGCCCGCGTTTAACTTGCCCACTTGAAATCGCAATAACATACCCCGCAGCCATTGCGCCTACATATAACGCGTTATCGCGATAGAATTTTATGGTATAATGCCATCCATGTTTGAATACAGCAAATGCAGTTGCAATGATAAGGAGATATACTGGTAACAAATGGGTCAAACTCAATGAGATTATCCTTTTTATCGAACTTAACGTCATTGGAGGCATCTGAGTGTCTAATCGCATTGACATGCCAGGAGTTAAAAACAATGAAATTGCTCCTATCGCCACCAATGAGGTGAGTAACAATCGTCGACGTCGGTCGTTTTTGTTAATCAATATCACCAATATCGCACCTGCAATGATGGGGAAAGAAAACCCCTCATGCGACAATCCCAAAGTCAAAGCTACTCCCCACTGTAAAAACTTCCATCGTGAGGGTAAGCAATCGTTAGAATAGAATATGCGCATAAACAATAGACTTACTACCGATACCCACACATAATTTAGCAAAAATACACTTGCCAACATGTGGTCATACCACGGAAGTATTACCCACACAGCAAGTATCGCCACGCCCACTATACCAAGAGAGCGTAATGCTGTTTTCCCCCCAATAGAAATCACTACCATCAGCATCAATATTGCAATCATCACCCCATGCATTATATCAACCAATAGAGGTGGGAAAACATTGAAAAATACCTGTATGATATTGGGTAAACGTGAAGAACCTACCGAGAAATGATGTGGTACAGCCTCACATGCCTCGGCAAAAGAGGTAATAAGTGGACCTTCGCTATACCAAAATCGAATGCCTTCACCAGGCATTCGCATATACTGCAAATCGTCATTCCATTCCACTCCATTGCTCATCCACACAGTCGCAACTATGGCAATCAAAAGTAGTAGTATTACTGACTTAAAATATTCTTTTGTGTTATGATTTATCATTGCTATGATATTTTTTTGCAAATTTAGCAAAAAAACAACTTGAGAATAAAAATCAATGCTACAAAAAAAGGCTATGCCGATTGACATAGCCTCTATTATGGTTGCTTTTTGTGGGATGCTCTTACTTGTCTTGCATTTTGCCTCCTGATTTTTCGAGTACGGCAGCATCGAGGACAGCGATGGTGGTGAGGTTGATGATATCACGCACATCTGAGTCAACGGCAATGAAGTGAATAGGCTTGTTAAGACCTATTTGGATAGGACCAATGGCCTCGGCAACCCCCAATTCAAGCATCATGCGATATGCAGTGTTTGCGGCACTAAGATTGGGAAAAATGAGTGTATTAACATCTTTTCCTTTCAAACGAGAGAATGGGAAGTTTTCGTCGCGTAGTTTCTTGTTGAGTGCATAGTGTACTTGCATTTCGCCATCGATAGGCAATTCGGGGTAGCGTTGTTGCATGCGGTCAACTACGGTGTGAACGCGTTTACATTCGCTTTCGCCGTCGCAGTTTGATCCGAAGTTGCTATATGATACCATTGCCATTACTGGTTCGTGAGCAAAATATTCTACTGAGTAACGTGCCAAACGAGCGATGTCAAACAATGTTTCTTCGTCGTTGTCTTGGTTAATCATTGTGTCGGCGAGGAAGTATGTGCCACGTTTGGTATTCATGATGTGCATTGTAGCAAAGTGGTTGTAACTTGGACGAATACCCACCACCTCTTTTGCAATCTCACCAGTCTGATGGCTGCTTGAGTATGTTCCTGCGATAAATGCATCGGCTTCACCTGTTTCTACCATCATCATACCGAAGTAGTTGCGGTCAAACATCTTTTCAAGAGCCTCAGGATATGTTAACCCAGCACGTTGGCGTTTTTGTGCAAAGATTGTAGCATAACGATGACGGCGGTCAGCTTCACGGTCATGACGAAGGTTGATGATTTCAAGACCTTCGATGTTTACACCGAGACGTGCAGCACGTTTTTCAATCATCTCTTCGTTACCCAACAAGATAGGAGTACAGATGCCTTGACGTGCAGTAGAAACTGCTGCGCGGAGCATGTTGTCGGTATTGGCTTCGGCAAATACTACGCGTTTTGGGTTTTGTTTTGCTTCATCGGTGAAACGGCGCATCAACTTATTGTCGTAGCCCATCAATTGACGGAGTTTAGCACAGTAAGCATCCCAATCGGTGATAGGGCGACGAGCCACTCCCGATTCCATTGCAGCTTTAGCTACTGCAGGAGCCACGGTTGTGAGCAAACGAGGGTCGAGAGGTTTTGGAAGGATATAGTCGGCTCCAAATTTGAGCGCAGTCATATTATATGCGGCATTCACTACCGATGGCACAGGAAGTTTTGCCAACTTAGCGATAGCACGCACTGCTGCGAGTTTCATCTCCTCATTGATTGCAGTTGCGCCTGAGTCGAGTGCTCCACGGAAGATATATGGGAATCCAAGTACATTGTTGATTTGGTTAGGATAGTCAGAGCGGCCTGTTGCGAAAATCAAGTCGGGACGAGATGCGATGGCCAAGTCGTAAGCGATTTCAGGGTCGGGGTTAGCGAGGGCAAATACGATAGGATTCTTTGCCATTGATTGCACCATTTCGGGTGTAACCACATCCTTAACCGAAAGGCCGAGGAATACGTCGGCATCTTTCATCGCTTCTTCAAGAGTGTCAATATCGCGGTCGGTAGCAAACTCAAGTTTTTGAGCATTAAGGTTTTTGCGTTTTTTGTTCAACACACCTTTACTATCGCACATCACCACGTTCTCGGGCTTGATGCCGAGAGCAATATATAGGCGAGTGCATGATACAGCTGCTGCCCCTGCGCCATTTACCACAAGCTTAGCCTCTTCGATTTTCTTGCCTTGGAGTTCAAGAGCGTTGAGAAGTCCGGCGGCCGAAATAATTGCTGTTCCATGTTGGTCATCGTGCATTACGGGGATGTTACACTCCTCTTTCAATCGGCGTTCGATTTCAAAACATTCGGGAGCCTTTATGTCTTCAAGGTTGATACCACCAAATGTTGGAGATATACCTTTTACTATTTCAATAAATTTATCAGGGTCTTTTTCGTCAACTTCAATGTCGAAGCAATCGATACCCGCAAAGATTTTGAAGAGTAATGCTTTACCCTCCATGACTGGTTTGCCTGCAAGTGCGCCAATGTCACCGAGACCTAACACGGCAGTACCATTAGATATTACAGCAACGAGGTTCCCCTTGCTGGTATATTCGTAAGCGTCCTCGGGGCGTTGTTCGATTTCAAGACATGGGAATGCAACCCCTGGAGAATAAGCGAGAGCCAAATCACTTTGAGAAGAGTAAGGCTTTGTGGGCACCACTTCGATTTTACCGCATTTACCTTCGCGGTGGTAATCGAGGGCCATTTCTTTTGTTACCTTTGGCATAGTAGTATGTAGTTATAGTTATAAATTCAAAATTAATGAGTAGATATTGACCGTTTTTTCTAAGTCAAGTGCAAAGATACAAAAAAGAATTCAATATGCGATATATTTTTGCGAAAAAATAATTACATTTTGCAAGCAAAAACTCATATTTCTTTAATTTTATCAATAAAACATCTCTTTTTGCTTTCATTTTGATTTAATGTTTACCCCATCCTTTGCTATATTTTCATCACACACCCCACCTCGCCTGGGTGTTATCGTGTTATTGCATGATAACACGGATAACGCTAACTAATAGAAAGGGTAATCTATTGCCTTTTTTATTTGCTTTAGATAGGTAGGCAATGCACGAATTAAAAATTCTTTTTTTTGCACATTACTCAATAAACACTATCTTTGTGAAAAATAGATATAACATTAATAAACATATACCTAACATTATGAGAAAGAAAAGTATTTATTATTTGATAGTAATATTGATGCTATCAATTGGATTTTCATCATGTAGTAAGGATGAAAACGATGAGCCAACATTAAAAAATGACATTACGAAAGATGGCATTTTTAATGGATTGCCCAATGACGAAATGGTGCTTGTAAAAGGTGGCACCTTTACAATGGGTGCTACAGAGGAGCAAGGTAGTGATTACGATAGCGATGAACGTCCCACTCATCAAGTGACCTTGAGTGATTTCTACATCGGAAAATATGAAGTCACTCAACAGTTGTGGGAATATGTTATGAAATATAGTGGCCCCTGTGCCGATGGCTCAATAATGAGTGCAGACGCCTCAGATGTATGGTTAGGAGATGATTCATCGTCAGAATATGGAGTAGGCAATGATTATCCTGCCTATTATGTGAGTTGGGAAGATATAGTTAATATCTTTATACCACGCTTGAATAAGATAACCGGCAAAACCTTCCGTCTTCCCACCGAGGCCGAGTGGGAATATGCAGCCCGAGGAGGGAATAAGAGCGAAGGCTATAAATATGCAGGCAGCAACACTATTGATAAAGTGGCATGGTATTTTGATAATGCTTGTGATGTAGGGGAAAGCAGCCCTGCCTATGGAACTCACCCGGTAGGCACCAAAGCCCCTAACGAATTAGGCCTTTATGATATGACTGGCAATGTATGGGAATGGTGTAGTGATTGGTATGGAGAATATTCGTCATCTTCGCAGAGCAATCCCACCGGTCCTGAGACATCGGGCTCTCGCCGCGTGTTCCGTGGCGGTAGTTGGAGCCACAGAGCGGAGTTCTGTCGAGTGTCGTATCGCAACCGCCGCACCCCCGACATGCGCGCTAACAGCCTTGGGTTTCGTTTAGTTTGTTCAAGACTATAGGTTGGACTTATCCGCTCTATTCTTAAGTTAAAACGATTTAGGATATAAAAAGCAATTCCCCATATAATTTGGGGAGTTGCTTTTTTTTTGCCCCGTGAATATGCTTCAACATCACACACCCAGGCGAGGTGGGAGAAATGAGGGAGTGTTGTGGGTGTTTTCATCGACATGGCATCATTCATTTTCTTTTTTTTCGTGCTTTTGTGTTGCAATATTCAAAATTCTTGTAAATTTGCATTACATAAAAAACTGTTTATTATGGCCAAGTTAGAAATTAACGAGATTTATAATGCCCAAAAGGTGTTGAGTGGGGTGTTGCGCAAAACTCCTCTCATTTGGTCACGTCGCTTAAATCGTGATGTAAATGTGTATATCAAACCCGAAAATATGCAATACACTGGTTCATTTAAGTTGCGTGGTGCATATTATAAAATCTCTCAACTCTCAGAAGAGGAGAAGAGTAGAGGGGTGGTTGCTTGCTCGGCAGGCAACCATGCTCAAGGGGTGGCATTTGGTGCGTCGCACAATGGCATAAAGGCATTGATTTGCTTGCCTGCAGGGGCTCCCATCTCAAAGGTAGAGGCTACAAAGGGATATGGCGCAGATGTGTGTTTGGTGCCAGGCGTATATGACGATGCTTATGCCAAGGCGATTCAACTTAGAGATGAAATGGGCTATACTTTTGTGCATCCATTTGATGATCCTAAAGTGATTGCTGGTCAAGGAACTATTGGTCTTGAAATTCTTGAAGATATGCCCGATGTTGAAGCTGTTGTAGTGCCTATTGGTGGCGGAGGATTGATTTCGGGTGTTGCATTTGCTATTAAGACACTACGTCCCGATGTAAAGGTTTATGGTGTTCAGTCGTCGGGAGCTCCAAGTATGGCTACATCATTACAAGAGGGTAATATTCAACATTTATCATCGGTATCGACTATTGCCGACGGTATCGCAGTGAAAGAACCAGGAGTAAACACCTTTGAGATGTGTAATAAATATGTTGATGAGGTGGTTACGGTAAGTGACGATGAGATTGCTGCTGCGATTCTTGCACTACTTGAACAACATAAAATTGTATCGGAAGGAGCAGGTGCTGTAGCAACTGCTGCGATAATGTTTAATAAACTTCCTCTCAAGGGTAAAAAGACAGTGTGTTTAGTGTCGGGTGGCAATATTGACGTGACCACATTGAGCCGTGTTATTACTCGTGGATTGTCGAAGAGTGGTCGCAATTTTACGTTCAAAATAGACCTCTACGACAAGCCCGGACAATTGTCGGGAGTATGTAATATTATTGCCGACTTGGGTGGTAATGTGTTGTCGGTGGCTCATGAGCGTATTAATGCGAGTCAAGAAATCAATGGTTGTGTGCTTCGTATTGAATTAGAGACACTCAATGCAGAGCATATTGAAACCATTCGCCAAGGATTATCAAATGCAGGATATTGTGTATTAAACTAAATTTCGCACATTTTTTTAATAAAAAACACAAGTTAACATTAGGGAAATGGCAAAATATGCCAAAAGTAAGCCAAAAGTGCCGTTAAATTGGAACTTTTGGCTTATTTTTTTAGTTATTATTTATTATACGAGTAAATTGTGGTAACTTTGCATGAATTTTCTAGAAATACACATAGACATATATGAAAAGAGTAATTCTTAAAGCAGTTATTTTATCGCTAACGATGGGTGTAGCGTTCCCAATGTTAGCACAAGAACAATCCTACAACGACACAATAAAATTGTCGCTTGATCAATGTATTACTATTGCACTCAGTGAAAATCCATCGATTAAAGTTGCCGATATGGAGATTAAACGTATGGATTATTCGAAAAAGGAGGTCATAGGACAATTGTTACCATCAATTAGTTTTGCTGGACAATACAGTCGCACAGTGGAGAAGCAAACAATGTATCTCAATATGGGCGCTTTAGGTGGAGCTACGGGTGGTGGTTCAACTGCTGGAGGTGAAGCTGGAGAAAATAGCAAAGCTTCAAGCAAGTCATCGGCAAGTGGTATTAAAATGGGTCTTGATAACTCTTATTCGTTAGGGTTTTCTGCGACATTGCCTTTAATTGCTCCTCAACTATGGAAATCGCTCAACCTAAGCGATACTCAAATTTTGCAAAGTGTAGAAACAGCACGCAAATCACGATTAAATCTCATTAATCAAGTAAAAGCTGCATATTATGGACTATTGCTTGCCAATGATTCATATCGTGTGATACAAGATAACTATGAAAATGCAAAATTTACTCACGAAATTTATGTGAAGAAACATGAACTTGGTGCAGCTTCAGAATATGATGTGTTGCGCACCTCAGTTGCTGTAAAAAATATTGAACCCGAACTTTTGCAAGCAGAAATTGCAATTAAACAAGCAAAATTACACATGTCAATATTAATGGGCATGGATGCTGCAATACCTTTTGAACCAACAATAACACTTGCAGCTTATGAGCAAACAATGTATGAAGATGTTCTTAGCATTAACAAATCAATTGATCAAAATACCGATTTGAAAATGCTTGATATTCAAACCCAAACATTGAATGATGCTCTTGATATTCAACAAATGGCTTGGTTCCCAACAGTTGCGTTTACTGCCAATTATAACTGGACATCAATGTCGGACGGTAATATGTTTAAAAACTTCCGTTGGAGTCCATATTCAACTGTAGGGTTGTCACTTTCACTCCCTATATTCCAAGGTGGTCAACGTTATTATAAAATTAAGCAAGCCAAGATTCAAGTTGATGAAATGAAGTTCCAACGCGAAAATCTTGAGCGCTCAATCAATATGCAAGTTGATTTGGCGATTGATAACATTAATAAAAATGTGAAACAAATCGCATCAAGTGCCGAAAATGTTAAGCAAGCCGATAAAGCTCACGATATTATCGAAAAGAGCTTTAAAATTGGTGCCGCTTCATATCTCGACCTTCGCGATTCGGAATTGGCTCTCACTCGTTCTCGCCTTGCTTACTACCAATCAATTTATAACTACTTGGTAGCAAACAACGATTTGGAACTGCTTTTGGGTAACGCTGATATTGAACGTTATACAACTACAGAATAAAACTCTTTTCTTAATATTAAAAAAATATCATAACATATGAAACTATACAATAAATCACTCGTTTTCATCGCATTGGCAGCCTCAATGGCAGCATGCTCTTCAAAAGAAGAAGCAAAAGTAGAAACCTCAGAAGAAGTGCTTCCTGTGGTTGACGTGATGCAAGTAACAACACAAAATGTGGCACAAATCAATGAATATACTGCCACTGTTGAGGCTGATAATATTAATAATATTTCGCCTGCAACACCCAATCGTATCAAAAAAATTCTTGTTGATGTGGGTTCACAAGTGCGTCGTGGCCAAACATTGGTAATTCTCGACGAAGCAAATTCTGACCAACTTAAGGTGCGTCTTGATTATGCTAAACTTGAGTATGAACGTGCTAAAAACCTTCTTGAAATCGGTTCAGGTACGCAACAAGCAGTTGACCAATGTAAATCTAATCTTGATGGACTTGAAAGCCAATATAAAAATTTAATGGAAAATACTATTCTCACTTCGCCTATCAATGGCGTAGTTACTGCTCGTAACTTTGATGCTGGTGATATGTGTGGTGGGACTCCTATTTTGACAGTTGGCCAATTGAGCCCCTATGTAAACGTGATGATTAATGTAACTGAGGGTGATTATTCTAAAATCGCCAACGGTATGGAAGTTGAAGTAGCTTTCGACGGTTTCCCAGGCGAAACATTTACAGGTAAAGTGAAACGTATTCACCCTACTGTAAATCCTGCTACTCGCACATTTACAACTGAAATTAGTATTAATAACCCTGGTCAAAAGATTAAACCAGGTATGTTTGCTCGCGTATCAATTAATCTCGGAACTGCCAACCATGTAGTCGTTCCTGATCGCGCTGTTGTTAAACAAACTGGTTCGGGTAACAAATATGTGTATGTTTACAAAGATGGTGTAGTATCGTTTAACAAAGTTGAACTCGGCCAACGTCTTGATAATGCCTACGAAATCATTTCAGGTATAAACAATAATGACCTTGTAGTTATCAGTGGTCAATCACAACTTATAAATGGCTCTAAGGTTGAGCTTCTCAAGCGTGATGCTTCGGGAAATGCTGTAGCAACCGACTCTGTTGCTTCAAAATAATCAGTTTTTAATTAATCGAACATATTTATCTCAACATAACATAATAATATTATGAGTTTATATGCAGGTGCGGTAAAGCGACCTATTATGACAACGCTATGCTTTTTAGCTGTTACAATCTTAGGTTTGTTCTCGCTTTCTACTCTTCCAATCGACCTTTATCCCGATATTGAGACAAATACCATTATGGTAATGACCTCGTATCAGGGTGCAAGTGCTCAAGATATTGAGCAAAATGTAACTCGTCCACTTGAAAATACTCTTAACACAGTGGAGCATTTGAAGCACATAACTTCAAAATCACGTGAAAATATCTCTATCATTACGCTTGAATTTGAATTTGGATATGATATTGATGTCTTAACAAATGATGTGCGCGACAAACTTGACATGGTTGAAAGTGCGCTGCCCGATGATGTCGAAAATCCTATTATCTTCAAGTTTAGTTCCGACATGGTGCCCATCATGATGCTTTCAGTCCAAGCCGATGAAAGTATGCCAGGTCTTTACAAGATTCTTGATGATGCTGTAGTCAATCCATTGGCACGTGTTGATGGTGTGGGTTCGGTATCAATTTCAGGTGCACCAAAGCGTGAAATTCATATTTATGTTGACCCTGTGCGTCTTGAAGCATATAATCTTTCAATCGAAACAATCTCGGGTATAATCGCAGCCGAAAACCGTAATATCCCAGGTGGTTCGTTTGATATTGGTTCTGACACTTACTCACTCCGTGTGCAAGGTGAATTTGAATCGCCTGAGGAGATGAGCAACATTGTTGTGGGTTCGCAAGGTGGAAAAAATATCTACCTTAAAGATGTAGCTATTGTTGATGACTCACTCGAAGAACGTGCTCAACAAGCTCATACCGATGGCAAGAAAGGGGCAATGATTGTAATTCAAAAACAATCGGGTGCAAACTCTGTTGAAATCTCTAACAAGGTTATCGAAATGCTCCCATCATTGCAAAAACGCCTTCCTGCTGATGTTAAACTCAAAATGATTGTTGATACATCCGACAACATTCGCAATACAATCAACTCTCTAGTAGAAACTGTAATGTATGCATTGTTGTTTGTTGTAATCGTGGTGTTCTGTTTCTTAGGACGTTGGCGTGCTACAATGATTATTTGTATCACAATTCCTATCTCATTGATTGCATCGTTTATCTATCTTGCAATTACTGGAACAAGTCTTAACATCATCTCGTTATCATCATTGTCAATCTCTATTGGTATGGTGGTCGATGACGCGATTGTGGTTCTTGAAAACGTAACAACTCATATTGAGCGTGGTAGTGATCCTAAACAAGCTGCTATACATGGTACAAATGAGGTGGGTATCTCGGTTATCGCATCAACACTCACATTGATTGCCGTATTCTTCCCATTGACATTGGTTACTGGTATGACTGGCGTAATGTTCAAGCAACTTGGTTGGATGGTAACAATTATGATGATTATCTCTACAACTTGTGCATTATCGCTCACTCCAATGCTTTGTTCACAACTTCTTCGCAAAGGTGTTAAGCATGGCAAACTTTATACTATTTTCTTTACACCTATAAATAAAGGTCTTGATGCAATTGACCGCGCTTATGGTCGTGCTCTTGGGTTTGTTGTTCGCCACAAAGTATCAACAATTGTTGCATGTACTGCTATCTTTATTGCTTCAATTTTCCTTTTGAAATTTGTGGGTACAGAGTTCTTCCCAACTGGCGACAATGGTCGTCTTGGTGTGTCGCTTGAACTTCCAATTGGTACTCGCGTAGAGATTGCCGATGAGGTAACTGCTCGTTTAGCAAAAGAGTGGAGAGAAAAATATCCCGAAATCCAAGTGCTTAACTATACTACTGGTCAAGCATCAAGTGATAATACATTTGCATCATTGCAAAACAATGGTTCTCACATCGTTTCGATGAATATCAAACTTTCAAGTTCGGAAGATCGCGAGCGTGGCATTGTAGAAATTGCCGACCTCATGCGTGAAGACCTCAAACGCTATCCCGAGTTTAAGAAACGCCAAGTGAACGTTGGTGGTGGCGGTGGTGGCATGAATGGCCAATCAACCATTGACTACGAAATCTATGGTTATGATTTTGCCGAAACCGACTCAGTTGCTCAACAACTTAAACGCGCACTTGAAGGTATTAAAGGTACAGCCGATATTATTATTTCTCGTTCGGATTATCAACCTGAATATCAAGTGGATTTTGATCGTGAAAAATTGGCTATCTATGGTCTAAATCTTCAAACTGCCGCAATGTATCTTCGCAACCGCATCAATGGTAGCATCGCCTCTCTTTATCGTGAAGATGGTGAAGAGTATTATATCAAGGTGATGTATGCGCCTGAACATCGTACATCAATTGAGGATATTGAAAACATCTTAATTTATAGTCCAACTGGAAATGCAGTGAGAATAAAAGATGTTGGTACAGTAGTAGAACGCTTTACACCTCCTACTATTGAACGTAAAGACCGTGAACGTATCATTACTGTAAAAACAACTGTATCGGGTGTCCCAATGAGTGAAGTTGTGGCTGCATCTCAAAAAGCAATTGATAAGATGGATATTCCTGCAGGTATTGCAATTGAACTTTCGGGTAGTTATGAAGACCAACAAGAATCGTTCGCCGACTTGTTGACGCTTGGTGTACTCATTATCATATTGGTTTACATCGTGATGGCAGCACAGTTTGAATCGTATGTATATCCAGGTATCATCATGACATCTCTTCCATTCGCATTTACTGGTGTGTTTGGGTTATTGTTCCTCACAGGACAAAACCTTAATGTGATGTCAATGATTGGTGCAATTATGTTGATTGGTATCGTTGTGAAAAATGGTATTGTGCTCATTGACTATATTACGCTCAACCGCGAACGTGGCATGTCGATTCGTCATGCTGTTGTAAATGGTGGTGAATCTCGTCTTCGTCCTATCGTTATGACTGCATTGACCACAATTCTCGGTATGGTTCCAATGGCAGTTGGTTCGGGCGAAGGTGCTGAAATGTGGCGTCCAATGGGTGTTGCCGTTATCGGTGGTTTGACATTCTCTACATTGTTGACATTGTTCTATACGCCTGCATTATACTGTATATTTGCTGCTGTAGGTGTGAAACGTAATCGTCGCAAACTTCGTAAAATCGCCAATAAGAATAAATAATATTACAATATCTTTCGAAACTCAATGCTCTCATTTATGAGTGTTGGGTTTCGATAAATAAAAACAGAAAAATAATGAAATCAATATTAATAACATTTGACCAAGCCTACTACGAACGCATTATTGATATGCTCGAAAGCAACAACTGTCGTGGATTTACTGCATGGCAAGAGGTGCAAGGTCGTGGTAGTAAAAATGGTGAACCACACTATGGCTCTCACGCTTGGCCATCACTTGCTTCGGCTATTATCACTGTTGTTGAAGATCATCGTGTTGATAATATCCTCAATATTCTTCATGAAATGGACGTTGAAACTCCCAAACTTGGGCTTCGTGCATTTGTGTGGAACGTTGAAAAATCAATTTAATGCAAAAATATTTGCATGATTGCAGGAAAGTTGCTACCTTTGCACCTGTAATCCTTGCGCACGTGGCGTAATTGGTAGCCGCGCTAGACTTAGGATCTAGTGTCGTGAGACGTGGGGGTTCGAGTCCCTTCGTGCGCACGCAATAAAGCCTAATCATCATTGATGGTTAGGCTTTTTGTTTTATTAGAATATATATAACCTTGTTGATTCTTAAAAAACTATTTTGAAAATTATTCCGTAGAAAATAGGTGAGGATTTTTATAATTATATAAAAAAGTGTTACTTTGTGCTTGGGAAAAAACGAACTCACCTCCAATAAGGTGTTTGAAATGTTTTTATTGGAGCGATTTGCTCGATAAAACGTTTGAAGTATATTGGGTAAAATAACTTTTAGATAATAAATTATAGAATATATGACAAGAAGGAATTATCCATTTCACAAACGAGATGTTAAAAGAGGTTCAAATTTAATTTCTGGGCTTTTAGCATGTCTTATCGTTGCCCCATTTGCAATAGTTGATTCTCTACCAGAATCAAGCAAATACGACAACGAGCAAGTAGATAAAACCTCTGCAATTATATTTCTTATAATTGGGATTGCATTAGCGCCACTATTTATACCACTCATAAAATTAGCGTTTGAATTTGGTACTGGGGTATTCGGATCTATTATTTTTATGGCATTAATTTTTCTTCCAGTAGCTGTTTGGGGAGGTATTATCGTTCTTGTAATTCAGGGTTTTACAAATTCCAAAAAACAAACACAGTCAAATTTTAGTAATAATATAAATCAGCTACGTTCTAAATGCGATATTTTTGTGGACGCCATTGTAAAAGCCTCCGAAAATAATAATCTTAGTGAGATTCGAACAGAATATTATAAGGATATCGATATTAATAAGAATATAGAGGTGCAAATACAAACTCTTAATAAAAATATCTATAAGTACAATAAAAAACTGAATTGGTTAAGATTTCCTCCTAAATATAAATGTAAATATATAAGTAGTATAAATTCTTCTTTAATTGAAATTTCGAATTTAGAAAAATTAAAAAAAAACACCTATTATAAAGATAAACAAAACAGATAATCAAATCGCGGAGTATCAAAATGAGGAGGCTGTTTTCTTAGCATTAAACACTATTGTTTTTCCCAATAGGTTGCTTAACTTTTGGAATTTATCTAAATCGGGAATTAAAAACACAAGTTTTTTTGATGTAAATAATGCTCCAATATTATCATTATATTTTACTTCAATTGAATTATTATTTTATAGTCATTTCATCATAGTTATGACAGAAAATAATTTTTCAATTATTGATTATAAAGATATTTCTACAACAATATCAATCAGACAAATAATACCATATCCATCATCGTTCTCTTCAAATTTTAACATTATTAACACACAATGGAAACATTCTTGTTTAGATGGGTCGCCTGATTTGCGATATAAAAACAATCTCAAACAATCAACCGTTCAGGTTAAAATAGTCGAATTAGAAATGTATTCACAAAAACTTAGTTTGATTTTTAATGAAACAAATGGCACGGCTGATTTTATATTTAATTTAATAAAAGAGTTATAAATTCTGTGTGATTATCGTTTGCTTTTAACTGTAATAGTGTCGATGATGTTGCCGTTTCGGTCGTGGAGGGTTATAGTCAGTTCTTCGTTGGAGCCATTAAGGAATAGTGCGCCTACGGTATTAGCCCCCTCGTTCCAAATATGTTTAATCAATGGGTGGTTGCCATCCCAACTTTGTAAGGCTTGTCCGCGCTCATTGTCCGACGATGGTGTTTGTATATATACAGTTCCTCGACTGCCGTCGGTTTCAGTGTCTTGATATAGTGCATTAGTGCGAGCATATATGTGATTATTGGCTGCAATTGCTAAGTCAACGCCACACTCGTCAAATAACTGTTTCCATCTATTATATTGTGATGCTTTCCCCGATTCGCCATAAAACCATTGGTAATGCTCCATGACTACGATAAATTGAGAGGGGTTTTCTTGTATCACGTTTTTTACCCATTGTTGTGCCTTTTGTAGTCCTTCGTCGGTTTTCATCGATTCATTATTGAGCATAATAAAGAGAGTGTTGCCATAAGTGAAATGATAGCATACACCCATCTCTCCATGATATCCATTCGACGGATTGTTGTTGACATTGCGGAAAAACTCGTTTGACTGGTGAGCGTAGCCTCGGCTCATATTGTCGTGATTGCCATTTACTCCTGCCCACGCATATTTGCGAAATGGCACATTGGAATATAAATCACGCCAAAATGAGTAACTGCCACCCCATGCTGTTATATCTCCTACATGGAGTATTAGGTCAAACTCTCCCTTTTGCTGCTCAAGAGTTGAAAGCATTTGCATTGCTGAAGTAGTTCGTTTGGGGAGGGGAGTGTATGCATGAAAATCTGATATTATCGCCGCTGTCCAATTATTGTCAAGAGGAGCAGTCTTGAAATAGCGCACAATGCTATCCCCGTTGATATAGTATTTGTATTTGGTGCCAGGGATAAGAGTATCGATTTCAAGAGTGTTGCGAATGAATTGCGCTTGTTCGTAAAAGTCCTGTCCGTTTGGTGTTTTTGAGAAAATACTATCAAAAACAGTGCACAACTCTTGTTCCCCTTTTAATGTTTTGATGTTTTTCCAAGCGTAGTCGTCGGCATGGGTATAATGACAGACACTCACCCCCGAATTCTTATCGGTGTGCCAATTGAGGCGTATAGAGGTCGATGCATTTTCTCCAGGATTGGCAATTGCGGTATATGGAACACTCGCCCACACCACAGCATTACTCACTACGATGAAAAGAGTGACAAAAGATATAAATCGACAAAATTTCATAATTCAAAATTGGTTATATATCGCAAATATACTCATTTTAGGGGAAATTGCGAGTTGAAATAAGAATTAAGGTATAAAAATAACCGAGAGCCAATGCCCTCGGTTGTTTTTATATTTGGAGTATCGTTTTTTATTCTGGTTTATAATCTTCGTCATACCATTTAGAATACATCAAGTAGTTGCGAGCGATTTTTTGGTTGATTTCGCGACTTTGCGCAGGGTCAACCATTTTGATAAATTTGGCAGGAGCACCTCCCCATAGTTCGTTGGGGCCAATCTTTGTTTTAGAAAGCACTACACTACCAGCTGCTACCAATGCTCCTTCGCCTACTTCGGCATCGTCCATCACCACTGCGCCCATGCCTATGAGTGCGAGGTTGTGGATTTTTGCTCCATGGATAGTCACATTGTGACCTATCGACACATCATCGCCAATCTCAATGGTTGATTTTTGATAGAGGGTGTGAAGAACTGAGCCGTCTTGAATGTTAACACGGTTGCCTATGCGTATAGAGTTCACGTCGCCACGCAACACGGTGTTGAACCAAATGCTGCATTCGTCGCCCATCACCACGTCGCCAATGATAGTAGCATTATCAGCGAGGAAACAATCTTTGCCTATTGTGGGAGTTATGCCCAAAAGGGGTTTTATAAGTGCCATAATTTTATACTATATACAATAATGTGTTATTATCGAGTTAATTCGCGAGTTTTGTCGGCAAGCCATGCTGCTTGTTCGGTATTGAGATATGGGGTGAGGCGTTCACGTACCATTGTGTGATAGTCGTTAATCCACGCGATTTCTTCGTCGCTCATGATTGATGTGTCGAAGAGGTTGAGATCGAATGGGAACAAGGTGAGCGTTTCAAATTTGTAAAATTCGCCAAACTCGGTGCTAAATGCAGGAACTGTCAATACTAAGTTTTCGCAACGAATACCATACTCTCCTTCGCGATATACGCCAGGCTCGTTAGATGTAATCATGCCAGGAACAAGGGTTGCAGGATTCTCGTTGAGGCGAATATTTTGAGGACCTTCATGTACGTTGAGGAAATGTCCTACGCCATGCCCTGTGCCATGTAGATAACTCAATCCATCTTTCCAAAGGAATTGGCGAGCGAGAGCATCGAGTTGTGCGCCGCGAGTGCCGGCGGGGAATATCATTGAGCCCACAGCGATATGTCCTTTCATCACGAGTGTGAAGTCGCGTTTTTGTTGAGCAGTAGTGTTGCCGAGCGACACGGTGCGAGTGATGTCTGTTGTGCCGTCGAAGTATTGACCACCTGAGTCAAGAAGGAACATATTGTCGGGTGAAAGAGCTACGTCGCTATCTTCGGTGGCTGAATAGTGAACGATTGCACCATGTGCGCCAAATCCTGCGATTGGGTCAAAACTTTCGTCGAAATAAAGTTCACCTTCGGCACGATAGTGAGCAGCGAGATTGCCAACTTCTACCTCCGTAATTGTGTTGCCGTTATTCAAACGGTTTTCTATATCCATGAAAAGTTTTACAAGAGCCACACCGTCGCGAATCATTGCTTTACGGGTACCCTCGATTTGAATCTCGTTTTTAATTGATTTGAGTAAAATGATAGGTGATTGACCCTTAACGATGCGACTGCCCACCATCGGAAGTATGGCAGTTGCAGTGTGGGGTATGTCGATTAATACTTTTTCTGTATCGGGAAGATTTGTGAGGAAATCTTTGATTGATTCGTAGGGTGCAGTTGCTACATTGCTATTTGCAAGGTGCTGTTTAGTTTCATCGGTGAGTTTTGCCTCATTAATGAATAGTGTAGAACCTTTTGGTGAAAGATATAAGAAAGATGTAGCAACGGGATTGCACTTAACGTCGCGAGAGCGTATGTTGAGCACCCATGCAATTTCGTCGAGAGCCGATACGAATGTACTATATGCTCCTTGTGCTGTAACATTGCTGAGTACTTTTTCGATTTTACTGCTCACACTTTCGCCAGCATACTTTTCTTCGTGGATGATGATTTTGCATTCGGGAAGGGCAGGACGGTCGCTCCATAACTGTGGGATAGGATTGAATGTGTCGTCAATTTTGAGATTGTGAGCGGCAAATGTCGCTTTCATGCTTTCGGCTTCGCTTGCCGAATATACCATGCCATCGATGCCTATCGTTGCACCAGCAGGAGTGTTGTCAATAATATATTGTGAAATTGATGGGGTTTCAATTAGTCCATCTTTCATTAATATAATGTCAGTGCCATTGAGTTGGTCGGCTGCTTGAATGAAATAACGAGAGTCGGTCCACAATAGGGCTTTGTCGAGAGTTACTACGAGAGTGCCAGCCGAGCCGGTGAATCCACTCAACCAACGACGCACTTGCCAATGATTGGCAATGTATTCACTTTGGTGGGGATCGGATTGAGGAATGATGGCAACAGCTATGCCATTTGCCTGCATATTAGCGCGTAAAGCGTTTATTCTTTCTTTGAATATAGTCTTCATATTATAATAATGTGTTAGATGATATGCAAACTTACGAATTTTTCTTCAAATTTTGTGGGAGAATTAGTGATTTTTCTAAAAACTATTATTATCTTTGCAATCGAAATCAGTTTTCAATCGCAGGGTACTAAAGCGATGCAAATTTTTTTCAAATGCTAAAATCAAGAAAATGAGCATGGTTGATGAAAAAGTGAAAATTTTCTTGAAAAAATAAGTGAAAAAATTTGGTGGATTCAAAAAGTCGTTGTACCTTTGCACTCGCTTGAGGGTTGGAACTCAACTCAAGAGCAAAACAAAACGACAATGCCTCTTTAGCTCAGTTGGCCAGAGCACGTGATTTGTAATCTCGGGGTCGTTGGTTCGAATCCGACAAGAGGCTCAAAAATGACGAAAAATAAAATCGAGACTTCGGTCTCGATTTTGGTCAAAGGGCGAATACCAGAGTGGCCAAATGGGGCAGACTGTAAATCTGCTGGTTTATACCTTCGGTGGTTCGAATCCATCTTCGCCCACAACTCTTTGCGGAAGTAGCTCAGTTGATAGAGCATCAGCCTTCCAAGCTGAGGGTCGCGAGTTTGAGCCTCGTCTTCCGCTCTATTGCCAATGTAGCTCAGGGGTAGAGCACTTCCTTGGTAAGGAAGAGGTCACGGGTTCAAATCCCGTCATCGGCTCGACAGATTTTATACGGACGACGCGATAGTGCCTTGTGCTGTCGTGATCTTTTGTTAGAAAGTTAATCATTTAATAAAAAATATTTAAAATAACAAAGTTATGGCTAAAGAGAAATTCGAAAGAACCAAACCGCACGTTAACATCGGTACAATTGGTCACGTTGACCACGGTAAGACTACTTTGACTGCTGCTATCACTACAGTACTCGCTAAAGCTGGTCTCTCTGAATTGAAGTCATTTGACCAAATCGACAACGCTCCAGAAGAAAAGGAACGTGGTATTACTATCAATACTTCTCACGTAGAGTATGAAACTGCTAACCGTCACTACGCTCACGTTGACTGTCCAGGTCACGCTGACTACGTTAAGAACATGGTTACTGGTGCTGCTCAAATGGACGGTGCTATCATCGTTTGTGCTGCTACAGACGGTCCTATGCCTCAAACTCGTGAACACATCCTTCT
>JAFOYQ010000166.1 GCA_017424575.1 Muribaculaceae bacterium | reverse complement strand
GTCTTACACAGCAAGAACTTGCTGAAAAAATTGGAACTAAAAAAACTTACATTTCCCGACTTGAAAATGGCAAAGCTGATATTCAATTAAGCACTCTTTTCCGTATTTTTGAGGGATTAGGTCGTCGTGTAAGTTTGACTATTCTTTAAGAATTCCCTATATTAAAGCTCACTCATTCGAGTGGGCTTTTTTTGTCTTTTAGTGAGCGAAGTCTCGACCATAGTTTTGCATTGAATTTAACGCCTCCTTTTATTGGCTATTCAACTATACCTTTGTCTGTCAAAAACACGAGCCGCCGATGCTATGCACCGACGGCTTGTGGTATGAGATTGTAAAATGTAATTATTTCACATATTTCAATACTACAACTTTTTCGGCACCTACTACCTTAACGATATATGCACCCTTTGCAAGATAATTAATATCGAGTGTAGAAGTACCTTCTACATTTACAGTGTCAACAAGTTGACCTGCTGCGTTGTAGATTTCAACTGCATCGGCATCACCAAAGACCAAGATATTCTCTTTATTAATATATACACCATTTTCATCGCTTTCTACACCTTCTACGCCTGAACCCTCGCCACGATAGTATGCCGAGATTGTTTTCCACGCAGTAGTCTTAGAGCCTTCAGATGATGAATATTTACCTTGAACACGAATGTAATAGAGTTTATCTTTTTCAAGCAATTTGTTGTTGACCTTGATTTCGCCAGCTTTAGCAGCAGTAGCCCATGAACCAGCAGCACAATCTTCGATATAACGAGTGCGACCAAACGAAGATGTGTTTGACACCTCAACACGAAGATTGCTCACTCCTTCATTATATGCAATATGAATATGGTCTTCTGAATAGAAATCGCCACCATCTTTAGGAAAGGCAAATTCCATTTCACCAGGGACAATTTCAATGGTTGTAAATGCTACAGGCTCGGTGCATTTTGATTCACCATCACGCTCATAAGCAAGACGCACATAATATACAGTGTAACCACCAAGAACCCCTTCGGGCACTACATAAGGACTTTTTGCCACCGAAGCCGAGTGAACCATTCCTGCATCGGTGAATTCCGAATTTGTAGCAATTTCAACTGTTACGTTGCGATTAGGGATATTCCATTCAATTGTTGGAGTGAGCGACACACCTGCATCACCATTCTTTGGTGTCACAATCTCAAATGTAGTTGATGTAAATTCATTTGCAGCCGACACTCCATCATTATAACCATTACCACAAGCGCGTACACGCCAGTAAAGTTTTTTGTTGGGGAATTTGTCAAATTTAGCAGAAGAGCATGATGTTGCGGTGCAATCTACAGTGAAAAGCATCTTTGTGAAAGCGGCATCATCGGCAATTTCAAGAATGTAGTTAGTAGCGTTTGCCACTGAGTTCCATTTGAATTCAATAGGCATTTCCACCTCAGCGCCATTAGCTGGGAACACTAATTCAGGAGCTTCCATATCTTTGGCTGCAACACCTGCAAACATAGGAGAGTACTCATTACCATAACGGTCGAGCACACACACTGCATAGTTATAACCACTTTGCTTTTCGCTTGGTATAGCATAAGTTGTAGCGTAAGATGTACCTAATAGATATTCAGGTTCTTTAGCAAAGTTTTCGATTGCCATATCGGCAGGAACAGCATAGACTGTGTAACGAACATTATCATAACCTGTCCAATTCAAATTATTACCACTGCGACTCAACTCTTTTACATTACCTGGATTATAACCTGGTTTCCAAGTCATTGCAGGCACAAGTGCTTGAGTATTGAACACTGTATTTTTCAAATAGTGAGCAAACAATGGAGCTGTCTTGTAGAGGTATTTACAAGAATAGAAAATTGCACCAGGTGCACCATCTTGCGAACATGAGCGATTGAGACGCACCTCGTTGGCAAACTCTTCAAAAGAGGTGCTGTTAGGACCAGATGCCTTCACTTGATTCATACCATCGGCAATTGTAGCCTCACGCATCGACATTGCTACAGCCTTGCTTGATGCTGTCAACGATGAAATTGAGTGACTTGTGTAGAAATGACGATTGAATTTAGCTGCCACATTAGCCCACCAAGGTGTCACCACTGAGAAGTCGGCAGCAGAGTAGCCTATAGTCCAATATACTTGTGGAGAGATATAGTCGAGTGAATGATTTGCAATCCAAGCAACAGGATCAGAATAAATATCGTTGTATTGCCAGTCGCTACCCGATGTACATGGGTCAAGACCATACTTAGCAGCATGCGATGCCGATGTGCATGACACCCCTGCAGGTGAGATACCAAAGCGCACCCAAGGTTTTTCTTCTTGAATCATGTTATATACTGCATCAACCATGCGGTTTACATTGTCGCGTCGCCAGTCGCCATGTGACAACTTGCCACCAGCCTCAACGTATGCATCATAAAGGTCGCCATCACCACTTGAATCGGTGGGAGTGCCACTGAGATAGAAATAGTCGTCGAAAAGCACACCATCGATATCATAATTTTGAACGATTTCACGAATCACTCTCACGATTTGGTCGGTTACCTCTTGAAGACCTGGGTTAAGAATACTTGCACCACCCACGTCAAGCAACCATTCGGGGTGAGTTTTACGATAATCGGTTTCCAAAGTCCATTGACCAATTTGTGATTCATAGCGATAAGGGTTAACCCACGCATGACATTCCATACCACGTTTGTGACACTCTTCTACAATCCATTCCAATGGGTCCCAACCTGGATCCATGCCACGAGATGACACCAAGTCGCTCGACCATGGTTCGTAACTTGATTTATACATAGCATCACAACGGCTACGAACTTGGAAGTTGATAGCGTTCATGTTGTTTACTTGTAATGAGTCGAGGAGTCGAGTCATCGCTGCTTTTTGTTGATTGATTTGAGAAGAGTTTCCTGTAGAAGAAACTACATTGTCGGGCCAGTCAAGGCGCCACACAGTGGCCACCCAAGCACTTCGCATCTCGCGTTTCACTGGAGCATCGGCTGCTTTCAAAGCTGGCACTGCAAGAAGGAGAGACAACAGCATTAAAACTGTTGATTTACAAAATTTTGAAAACATAGGAATTAGTATAAAATTGTTTTAATTAATAATCATTGATTTATTCAACTCACAAAGATACATATTTATATGGTTAAAATTCTCAAATTTATATATATTAATGTGATAGATAGCAAAAAACATCAATAAAAACCTCAAATTCGCACAATCTGAAAACTTTTCACTAACTTTGCACTATAAATAACTCTATTTCAAAATTTCAATAGTAAAAGATATGTCAATCGTTCAAGAAGGAAAGAAAGTAGCAATGTGTAGCGACCATGCAGGCTACGAACTCAAATGCATCATTCAAGGTTATCTTGAATCACAAGATGTTGAATATACCGATTTTGGCACTCACAGCACCGACAGCTGCGACTACCCCGATTTTTCTCATCCATGTGCTGAAGCAATCGAAAAAGGCGAATGTTTTCCTGGCATCGCAATGTGTGGCAGTGGCAACGGCATTCAAATGACACTTAACAAGCACCAAGGCATTCGTGCAGCACTTTGTTGGACTGTAGAATTGGCTAAACTCGCTCGCCAACACAACGACGCTAACGTGCTCGTTCTCCCTGCTCGTTTTATCGAACCTACACTTGCTCTCGACATTGTTGACGCATTCCTCAACACCGAATTTGAAGGTGGCCGTCACATCAATCGCGTAAACAAAATCGCTGTAAAATAAACATTTATAAAATATATTGAGTGTGCCAATATATTAATTTGGCACACTCATTGTATATATGATTCTCAATTAATTTCAAAACACACTACTATGAAACCTAAAAAGAAAAATTTCAAACGCACAATCTCTCTCAACGACTACCTCAAAGCATCAAGAATCGGCAGTCGTGAAGCAGAAAAAGAGTTAAAAGGGCCAGGTTTCCACTCTACTAATCGTGTTCATGTATCGAAGAAGACCTACACCCGCAAACTCAAACACAAAGGCGCTGATGTATAGGCGATTATCGCTAATTATTCTTATTTAAGATTATCAACGCGCCGAGCACTCCTGGTATCCATGCCAAGCAGGTGAGAATAAGCACGATTAAAATCGAACCGCAACCACGGTCATACACTGCAAGTGGTGGAAAAATTATCGCTAATATTACTCTAAATACTGACATAAATTATTAATTTTGTGAGTTATTTATTATAACAACAAATATAGCACAAAAAATATTATTACATACATTTTTATGGTTGATTATGCACTTTTAGACCGTTTTGAGGCTCAATTAGTTGAAGAATTGCTCCGTCTCACCACCTCGCGCATGTTGCTCGAAGGCACTCTCCTATCGTCGGAAGACATCGACTATCGTTGGCATGAACTGGCTCCCGAATATATGGTTGACGCCACAAAAGAAATTGCTCAATACCCCACCGTTGCTGTGGCATGGGCAGGATATCTCGGCATGGCAGTAGCCAATGGTTGGGACAAAGACTGGGCAACGACTCAAAAGGCTACATATCAATCATTTTATGGCGCCGATGGGTTTGACGACATGGACGAACACATCACTCGCGACATACTTGGGCTACCCCTCGAAAGTGACAATGCGCAATGGCTTGAAAAAACCATAAGAGTGTGTGCTCAAACTGCCGTATCGCGCATTCGCCACGAAGGGATTGAGCCACAAAGTCCTATGGCATTTCACGTATTTTCACGCGCCGTAAAAACCATGTATCGCATAGGTGCTGCCATAGAATTAAAACGCCTCGGTTATAAGTTTGAAAAGATTGGAACCTCCTTTGAGTGTTAACCTTTTATAAAGGTTACAATTTCCCAAAACTCAAACGCCTAATCTCAATTAAATTTTTTATCTTTGTAGTTTAAAACAAGAACTATATGGAGATAAAGCCAAAATCAGTGTTTCGACGTGGTGCCGAAGATGGTGCCAAATTTGGCATATACCTCAGCATGATGTTTATATTCGTAGCATTATCAACGACTCTTCCATTATTGGGCTACCTCTCAACATTAATGGCGTTGGCAGTGCCCATCTACGCATTCTTTACACTACGCCGAGGTTATATCGAAAATGGTTGCTTCTACACCTTTTCTGAGTTGTGGACCTATGGCATTATGCTCTTTGCGTGTGGCGCATTAATTATGGCTGTGACAATTGTGGCATATACCACATGGATAAATCCTGGATTTATATACCAACAATGTCAAATTGCTATCGAAGCATATAAATCACTCAACGACCCAACGGCAACAGAGATTGTGTCGGCTCTCGAGAAAGTTATGGAACAAAATCTCTTACCCACGCCCACTCAACTCGCTGGAAACTTATTCTCATTCAGTGTATTTAGTGGGTCAATACTCTCTATAATATTAGCGCCTATCATACGTTTTTTCAAACCCAAAGACAACGGCGCAAACAACTCATTTAAGCAATAAAACATTCTAAAAATATGGATATTTCGGTAATCGTCCCCCTCTACAATGAAGCAGAATCACTTCCCGAACTCGAAGCATGGATTCGCCAAGTGATGTCGGAAAACAATTTCAGTTATGAAATCATCTTTATCAATGATGGTAGCACCGACAATTCATGGCAAGTGATTCGTTCTTTGCAAAAAAACAACCCTGCCGTTAAAGGTGTATGTTTCCGTCGCAACTATGGCAAATCACCTGCACTCAACACTGGTTTTGCTCGAGCGCAAGGAGACGTGGTTATCACCATGGACGCCGACCTCCAAGATAGCCCCGACGAAATTCCCGAACTTTATCGCATGATAACCGAAGATGGTTATGACTTAGTGTCGGGGTGGAAACAAAAACGATATGATCCACTTTCAAAGACCATCCCTACCAAGCTTTTCAATGCTACTGCACGCAAAGTGAGTGGCATCAAAAACCTTCACGATTTCAACTGTGGGTTGAAAGCATATCGCAAAAAGGTAGTAAAACATATTGAGGTATATGGCGACATGCACCGCTATATTCCATACCTTGCAAAACTCGCTGGATTTAACAAAATTGGCGAAAAAGTAGTACATCACCAAGCGCGCAAATATGGTTCAACCAAGTTTGGCCTTGACCGTTTTGTAAATGGATATCTCGACCTTGCAACATTGTGGTTTACAGGCAAATTTGGGGTTAAGCCTATGCATTTCTTCGGATTACTCGGTAGCCTTATGTTTATTTTAGGCTTCTTTGCCGTAATCGTTGTGGGTGCAATGAAACTCTACAACATGTATAGTGGCAACACTTACCACCTTGTAACTGAGTCGCCCTATTTCTACCTCTCACTCACAACTATGCTTCTCGGCACTCAACTATTCCTCACTGGGTTTATAGGTGAACTTGTAGTGCGCAACTCATATCGTCGCAACGACTACGAAATTGAGGAGGAATTGAATCTTAAAAACGACTAAACAACTCGCTATATGGCATTCAACACGCTCGCTCTCAAAAGATACTCATGTCGCAATTTCGACCGCAATAAAGCTGTTGACCGCGACATTATGTTGGCAATTCTCGAGTCGGCTCGCCTTGCGCCATCGGCTTGCAATCGTCAACCTTGGGTATTTGTTGTTATCGACGATTTATGTGATGCTTCATTGCGTAGTGCAGTGATAGATAGTTACAATCGCGAGTGGGTAAAAAGTGCGCCAGCATACATCATCGCATGTGGCAACCACAATGAAGCATGGCATCGCCAAGCCGACGGCAAGGACCACACCGATGTTGACTTGTCAATTGCCATTGAACATATATGCCTCGCGGCAGCCGACCATGGATTAGGCACATGCTGGGTGTGCAATTTTGATGTCGAAAAAATCACATCGGCACTCAATATCCCCTCACACATCGAACCAATCGCCATTATACCAATTGGTTATCCCGCCGAAGATGCTACCATTGCGACAAAAGTAAGAAAAAATATTGACGAAATTGTGAAATGGGGAAGTTTCTAAACTACATAGTAATCTCAATGTTATTGATTTGCTCTTTGGCACTAAAATCATGTTCAAATGATGGATGTACCGAAAACCAAAGTAGCATACCTTTAGCAGGATTTTACTCGGCCGAAACTGGCGAATCTATTGCTATGAACATGCTTGAAGTGTATGGCATAGACGCAAGCGACAAAAACTCGTTGACCGATAAGAATAACCCTATTAAGCAAGTATATCTTCCACTTCGTGCTACTCAAAACAACACTGCATTTTTAATTCACTATGGCGAATATGGCGACGCCGTTGAGTACAACGACACAATATGGATTGATTACAACACAACCCCATACTTTGCATCGGAAGAATGTGGTGCAACATTCCGTTACGAAATAACTTCGATTCACCACACCGATTTATTCATCGATTCAATCGAAGTCGTTGACCCCGTTATCACAAATGTTGACGTGGAACGCATTAAAATATTTTTCAAAACCTACTAAACATTCTCACAATGCGACATTCCATATTAATACTCACATTCTTGATGATAACAGTAGGGGTATATGCGCAACGACGCATTAATCCAGTTGAAACACCTGCTTCACAAACACAAGCAGTAAACCTCAACCCCAAGGATACCACTCAAGCCCCCGACCCCTCAAAGATGCCCAACCTCATTCATTTTCACGATGAGAACGGGAATGTAGTGTATGTCGATACCATCACAGGCAAAGAATTTATTGACTCTACAGCGATAAAAAAGGAAAGCAAACTTAAATACCCCCTACTCGACGATGTGACTATTGGGTTGAACGTGTGGGATCCTATAGTAAGAGCATTTGGTGGCGACCACGGATTGGTCGATATTTGGGCTGAATTAAGTCTATACAATCGCATAAAACCTGTTATTGAATTGGGGATAGGGCAAGCACGCCACATCCCTGCCGATAGTTCCTACACCTATAAAAGCAATGTTGCGCCCTATTTCAAGGTTGGTGTAAACTATAATTTTCTATTCAACAAAGCCAAAGAGAATCAAATTTATGCTGGTGTGAGATATGGCATTACTCCGTTCTCTTTTGAGGTTGACGACGTAAAAATCAACAACTCATATTGGGGCGAGAGCCTTACAACGTCTGTCCCTAAACAATCGTCAGTGGCTGGCTACGGCGAAATTTTGTTAGGCCTCAAGGTTCAAATCCACAAGCAATGGTCGCTTGGTTGGGCGTTCAAATATCGCATGCTTCTACACGAAAGCAAGAGCGAATATGGTAGCCCTTGGTACATTCCAGGATTTGGGACACGAAACTCTTCGCTTGCCGGAGCTTTTAATGTAATGTACACAATCCCATTAGGCAAAAAGAAAGCAAAATCAACAACCACTCAAACTATTGAGGGGGAAACATCTACCGACAAAAAATAACATTATGGCAACAAAAAATATCGTAATCATAGGCGCATCATCGGGCTTAGGAAAGTCTATTACTGCTCGATTTGCCAAGAAAGGGTGGAAAATTGGTATTGCAGCTCGCAATATCGAAGCCCTCAACAACTTGCAAAAAGAGTATCCCGAAGCAGTTGTTGCAACCGAGCAGATTGATGTTACAGCCCCCGATGCAGGCGAAAAATTGCTTGCACTAATTGAGAAAATCGGAGGCATTGACACTCTACTACTCGCGTCGGGCATAGGCTCACAAAACCCCTCTCTCGACACTGCAATCGAACTTAATACAGTGAAAACCAATACATTTGGATTTACCCAAATTGTCGATACTGCATTCAACTATTTCAGAGGTCGCTCACGCAAAGAATCTCCAGGACAAATAGCCGTAATCTCGTCGATTGCTGGCACTATGGGGCTCGGTATTGCACCATCTTATAGCGCAACCAAACGCTATCAACGTCACTATATTGATGCGCTTGAACAACTCGCTCATCTTGAAAAAGTTAATGTAGTATTTACCGATATTCGCCCTGGATTTGTTGACACTCCGCTCCTTAACAACTGTCGTAAATTCCCCATGCTGATGGAAGTTGAATACGCCACAAAACGCATCGTTAAAGCAATTCTTAAACGTCGTCGCGTGGCAATCATCGACTGGCGATGGAGATTGGTCGTAGCATTCTGGCACCTATTCCCTCGATTTATTTGGAAAAGATTCCCTGCAAAATAACCTTTTTCTACATAGATAGGCGATTTCTATACAAATCGCCTATTTTTACCCCCCTTTTAGTTATTATTTTTACATTTATACACAGATTTTGATAAATAATTTGTAACTTGCACACATTATTAAACACGAGTATCCACAACCATGAAGAAAATTAGCACGTTAGTAATCTTATTATGTAGCATTTTAAGTGCAAATGCTACCGACTACTTGGTTTCAACCAACTATACTACTGGTGTTGACACCGAATATAAACAACGATTTTTCACCCCAGGAGTTACACTATTTCCCACTCTCACTGAGGCGCTTAGCAAAGTACAATCGGGCGATAACATTTTTTTGGCACCAGGTACTTATGCGAGCAACATTACCCTTACAACCGACAATATCTCTATCTATGGGAATAACAGTTGGAAAGACGTGCGCTCAGGAAAACGCGACACCTCTAACGAATCAATCATTACAGGCACAATCACTATTAACGCCAATGGCATCACCCTTAATGGACTTAAATTTACTGGTGCAGGTCGCGTAGTAAACACAACGGCTGCCAATGGTTCGCCCATTAAAAACATCTCATTAAAATACAATCTTGTTGAAGCATCAACGCTCAATAACACTACTGCCGTATTCTCATTTGGTAAAGTATATTCAAATACCGATGCAAAAGCTAATCTATCGCAATTAAGATATGAAAATATAACTATTTCACACAACGATTTTAACGGCAGTAAAGCCACTAATTTCTGCCCATTTATTATAATCGGTGGTGGATATGGCAACATTACCATTCACGACAATAAATTCACCGATGGTGGTAATAGTATTGAAGTGGGCAACTCACGTGGTAACATCAAAATTACAAATAATAAATTTGATGAGGTGGGTAAATCATTATTCAATGCCAGTGCAGCAACAAATGCTCGAGGTGGCGCTTTTTGTGTTTACCTAAATCGCAATTCATTTGCTGGCACAACCAACATAGATGTGTCGCACAATGGATTTAACAAATGTACAGGCCGACAAACGCTATATGCACTCGTAAGATACTTCCAAGGCGATAAAAACAGCACAGATACTTATGTTGTTCCTGTAGGCACTAAGGCAAAGATGAACCACAACGTATTCTTAGGCAAAACTACATACACCGACGACAATTACAACTATGTATTATATTGCAACAAAGACTACATGGGTGATGTTACTGTCGATGCTCGATATAACTATTTTGACAATAGCGATATGTGTATGGCTCACATTAAAATGCCTGGCAAAACCGCTCAAGAACGTTTCTACTCAAGCAGTTTCGGATTCTACGACTTCCGTGAAAGCCAAAATGTATCGTATGAACAAGTATTGAACGGATGGGAAAATGCTCGTAGCGCTCGCGTGGCTCAAAGTTTTGACATTAGTGAATATGATTTTGATGACAATGGAAATCCATACTATTATTTCAATCACATTCAAAATCAAAGCATTGCAAACAACCTCTCCACTTATGGTTGCGTAGAGGCTCAACTCATCACACGCGTTTACAACGCAAATACATCTACCGAAAAACGTGCTCACGTCGATGCAATCCATGCAGGACATGGATCAAATATGGTTATCTTCCGTCACGACGACAAAAACTGGGTGTGTTGCGGTGGATATGGAGCACTCAACTCAACAGGTGAAAGTTGTCTATCAAATGGTATCACAATATTTCCCTATCATAGTGCAAACCTAAAAGCCACATACCCCTCATTGGTCGATTGCAGTGGTAGCAAAACATCTTTTGTTGATATCAACCAAAAGACACGTCCTATTTACAATTTCAAGACCGACAACGAGAAAAAAAGTTCATCATGGTATGGACACTGCCCAGCTATCGACGAAACCTCTCGCTACTTAGCTGTATTATCACGCAAAAAAGGTGGGCCAATGTGTGTTGAAGTTTATCACTTTGATGAAATTCTCGATCACCTCATGAATGGAGCTGCTCGTCCGGCTTTAATCAATACATTCCAAATCGATAAAGGCGCCGATGCTTATAGTGGTATCAGTGGCGACCAAGGATTCTGGACTTGGGATCACCAAGGATTCACTATCTCGGGCGACTACATCTACTTCATGGAAGGTTGCGGTATTGAACATGAAGCATCTATCGACAAAAAACCTACTGTAATTTTCCATGCCTACAACTGGCGCACTGGCAAATCACATCTTCGCCGACAAGTTAAAGCATCGGTTATCATGTCAATGTCACATGGCGAACCCGAAGGCATAAAAATACGCCGCGCCTCTAATGGTCGCCCATATATGTATCTAAATATTGCTAATGGCCCTGGAGGAGACCGCAATGTCAACCTTATTAGATATAACAATCTGTATAAAGATGCTGGATTGCCATGGGGTGTAAAACTTCCTCTTACAAAAGGTAAAACAACTCCTGCCTCAACATCATTATCATTCAGCACGGCAACTTCAACATCTCAATCGCTCAAACTCACCAACGACTATCTAAAAGGGGACTTATCAGTCACTATAGCAGGTGAAAATGCCGAGTTTTTTAGTGTGACAACAAGTAACACCAATGCTCTTTCTAAATCATCTACTATAACTATTTCATACAACCCTGTAAACCCAACATCAGAGACACATAATGCTGTTCTTCGCATTTCGTCAACTTATGCCGATGATGTTATTGTCCCATTGTCAGGGACCTACACTGGAGAAGTTGTTACAGGCATAGAACGAATAAGAGTAGATGCCGAAGAAGATAGCAAAATCACATATTATAACCTTCATGGTGTAGAGATAGAAAATCCCACAAACGGCATTTATATCAAGAAACAAGGGAACAAAACTTCAAAAGTAATTATCAAATAGACAACAACGATGATAAATAACAATGAAGGAGAGTCGAGTTGACTCTCCTTCTTGTTTTATACAAGGATTGCTTAACCACTAATACCCACCCGATAAATCGCTGCACACTCTTAACATCCATACTGCTAAAAACATTGCAATCCACCACGCGTTGCGCACAATCCAAGGTGCTTTTTCTTTCTTCTCTTGGTTTTCATTTTTTTCTTCCATAACCGGCTGTAATTAGTTTGATTATTAAATAAAAAATTCCTGCTAAAATAAATATCGATAACATAGTAAATAGTTTTCTGCAAATATACCTTCTCTACGCTTGCCTCTCTGATTTTCTGCAAGACTTGCAGAAAATTCGTTATATCTCAAAATATTTGTAAATTTGCTAAATCATCACAAGCAACCCATGTCGATAGTAGCAATTATACTTTTAACCCAAACCCTTTGTTTCGTGCTATTTGTAATCTTTTCTGCGATTACAAATGGTCCACACAAATCGTTTACCGATTTTGTGCATAATGTGTTTGCTATCGACATTCCGTTTCTCGACTTCGCCGAATTCATTTCGGTTATATTCAGTTTAATACTCTTATTTGCACTCTCGCCATTCGCGCTTTTATACCTCATATTCAGTTTTATCGTTTCACTAATCCATAAAACAAACCCCAACACAGATATGGAATCACAACCCACTACAACGCCTAATATCATTCGCAATTTTGTCCCCGAAAGAGAATATCAAAGATTCCCTATGCAGAATCTATTTTTTGACGAAAACACCATCTCGTTCACACCCCATCGCAAAGAACTTATATACATTGACCGCGAACCCGATTCAGATATTAGTCAGTTCATATCTCAACACTTCGACGATTTTTCGGAATATGTGATGAAAGAAACTGGTTGCCGATTTATAAATCTTGTCGATTACATCACTGAATTAAACGCTATTGACACATACAAATATATCTGTCCGCACAGCACTGACTCTGAATTATCTACAAATTCTATTGACGCTCGATTTATAAACGAATTTATAGATAGCACCTTCTTAAATCACGAAATCGCGACACGCGGTTTCATCTTCTACCCCTCTGCGAGTTATAGTGGTGGCAGAGATCGTTTTGCTTACTTCAATGTGCCATCTCGCGAAGTAAGGCCAGTGGAACACCTCGTTCAAGGAATGTGCCTATACATAAAAGACACGCATCCATTTTATTCACTATACCACGAACAAGGCGCTGATGCCAATTTTGGTCTTGATGTCGAGAAGATGATGACCGAAATCGCCGAACGAGTGAAAATACTGCGTCAGCGCGGCGTTACCGAAGCGATTATCGCATCGCTTTTCAAAAGCGAGACAAAGTTGAGTCGACTCCATATTACTGCCGATTTCAACATCATCTTACCCGACTATAACAACATGGAGATACACCTCACTCCACTACCCAAAGCGGTGTATTTCCTATTCCTCCGCCACCCCGAAGGCATTTTATTCAAGAATTTGCCCGACTATTATGATGAGTTGCTCGACATTTATACACAACTCACTGGTCGCAAGAGCGATAAGGATATAACACAAAGCATCAAAGATGTGACCGACCCTACAAAGAACTCCATTAACGAGAAATGCGCTCGAATAAAAGAAGCCTTCGTAACAAAATTTCACGACAACATCGCTCAAAACTACTTCATCACAGGTAAACGAGGCGAACCTAAAACTATCACCCTTCCACGCGATCTCGTCGATTGGACTTTTAATTTGTAAACCTCTCCAATTTTTCGCAAATTCAATCTATCTCTTTGTGATTTTTCGCCATAAAAGCACTACTTTTGCAACTGATTATGGCAAATTATAGCACTACATCACATATTGCGAGTGAATTTATTCACGATGGCGAGATAAGGGCTACGATGGCGTGGGCTGCAGAGCATCGCACTGATATGGCTCTTATTGAGGAGATTCTCGATAAGGCTTCGCTCGGCAAAGGGTTGAGCCATCGTGAGGCGATGGTGTTGCTCGAATGTACTGATCCCGAAATCATCAATCGCATATACTCGCTTGCCCGCGACATAAAGCAACGCATCTATGGCAATCGCATTGTGATGTTTGCCCCACTATATTTGTCAAACTATTGCGTGAACGGGTGTGTTTATTGCCCCTACCACGCTAAAAATAAGACAATCCCTCGTCGCAAACTCTCGCAAGAGGAGATTCGTCGCGAGGTGATTGCGTTGCAAGATATGGGACACAAACGACTCGCACTCGAAGCGGGCGAACATCCCACAATCAACCCCATTGAATATATTCTCGAATCAATCGACACCATATACTCCATTCATCATCGCAATGGCGCTATACGTCGCGTAAATGTGAATATTGCAGCCACCACCGTTGAGAATTACCGTCGACTTCGCGATGCCGGAATAGGCACATATATTCTCTTCCAAGAAACATATAATCGCGCAGAATATGAACACCTCCACCCCACTGGGCCCAAAAGCGACTGGAGTTATCACACCGAAGCGATGGACCGAGCAATGCAAGGTGGTATTGATGATGTGGGGATAGGAGTATTGTTTGGGCTATATAACTATCGTTACGACTTTGTTGGGCTATTGATGCATGCCGAACACCTCGAGGCAACCTACGGCGTGGGACCTCACACCATCAGTGTGCCACGCATACGCCCTGCCGACGACATCAACCCCGCCGATTTTCCCGATGCCGTTACCGACGAGGTATTCCGTCGCATTGTGGCAATCCTTCGCATTGCCGTGCCCTATACTGGCATGATTGTATCTACTCGCGAATCGCAACAATGTCGTGAATTGGTGCTCGATGTGGGTGTGTCGCAACTCAGTGGCGGCTCACGCACAAGCGTAGGTGGATATGCCTCCGACGACATCGACACCGACAAATCGGCACAATTTGACATCGACGATAATCGTTCACTCGATGAAATTGTAACATGGCTATTGCAACTCGGCTATATCCCCAGTTTCTGCACAGCCTGCTACCGCGAAGGACGCACTGGCGACCGTTTTATGTCATTGGCAAAAGGGGGCATGATAGGCAACTGCTGCGCACCCAACGCATTAATGACCTTACGCGAATATCTCGAAGACTACGCCTCTCCCCTCTGCCGAGAATTGGGCAACGAAGCAATAGCCCGCGAAGTGCTTCGCATCGATTCTGAAAAGATTCGCTACATCACCCTCACACGCCTCAACGACATCGCTCACGGCAAACGCGACTTTAGGTTTTAATACCACAAGGAGTGAATATCTATGCAAATTCTGATATGTATACTCTTGTATGTCTGTCACTTATCTCCATCAAAAAAAAAGGGGATTTATACAAAAATAAGAAGAAGTTTTACTAAATTTGCATAAATAAGATCACATTAGCGGCAACATTAATCAGTTTCTAACTACTCTCTGATAATAAATTTAATTTATACCCCCCTTAATTTATTTTTTGGCATACCCCACCCCATAAAACAAATCAATAGATAATTCAATACCGTTTTAATTATTTCAACATGAAACCATTAAATTTCTTTTTTTTGTTTCAAAGTGTATTCTTACTATTTAGTTGTCAGAACTACGAAAGGAAGTCTGGCTGCCACCTTGATAAAATGCACATAAAAGGTAATGTTGTTAAGATTGAAACTATAGTACAATCAACAATGCCTCTTACTGAGATATATGCTAATGCGTTTGACCCTCAGTGCGCAATATCTACATATGCTGGTAATATCACGATTGAGTTTGACAATGATGGTAACATAATGCATTCTACTGGTTATGGCCTTAACGGAAAAGAAATCTTTGATGTGGGTAAGTTTAACCCTGATAATGATGGGAGCTTTTCTCCTTCTATTCCAATTGGTCCTGGCGCAAATCAAAATATCAGTAACATCAAAACAATAACTTCAGCTAACGGTAATGTCGTAAATGTCAAATACTACGATGGGAATGATTTGATTTGGAATCAGAAAGCATACTATAATGAAGATGGCACCGTAAAACTTATAGTCAAGGAATATACAAAATTAAGCATTAAATCAGATTTAATAAATATCTCGTACGCAGACACCACAACTTTCTGCTATCTGAAATACGACAATCTAGGCAACTGGACAGAAACAGAAGTTAGTTATAAAGGTGTGCTACCTATGCATGCTCATTCTTACAAGATTAAAAGACAGATAACCTACCTCGAAGATGACAAGAAGCCTGCACTAATAGATGAACTTTCTGCATATAACAAACCAAATATGACAACAACCTATGCAACCGATTTGGTTCCTATCGGAGAATATGGTACTATGAGAATTCCACATTATATGGCCTTGCAGTCAAATGACTATATTAATGGAGTAAAAGACTTTATACCATCCTCTTTAAGAAATCAGATGCACAATCTGTTTATGTCTGTGTATGATGATAAAGACGCGTATGCTACGATTTCTGTCAATTTCATTCCAGGAGACGGTTCTAATGGATTCGATGATTTGTCACCAGAAGAATTGGAGTATGATGAAGAAATGAATAAATTCATAGAAGAGCAAAATACCACAATTATGGCTCAAGGAGGGACTTACGTACTGAAATGGCTTCCTTATAAATTCACAACAATCTCTGGTCGTCGCGCCTTAAAACTCACTTATTATAGATACGGCAATGGTAGCCCTATACCTGTCTATTGCGAGAACTATACAATACCAATGACTGATGGCAACACCATATGCGTCATCTTCAGTT
Organism: Muribaculaceae bacterium; assembly: GCA_017424575.1. Taxonomy (GTDB): domain Bacteria; phylum Bacteroidota; class Bacteroidia; order Bacteroidales; family Muribaculaceae; genus RGIG4079. Next base: position 10,066 of record JAFOYQ010000166.1, on the reverse strand, counting down.
TCCAAAGCAATCTATACAATAGGTTCTACAACGACTTTGAAAATTCGATAAATTCTATCAGATTCTAATGACGAGATTTGTTTCTTTTTTAGTCTTATTGTGCATCTCTATTAAGGGATATGCATACGAGAAGACATATAAGTTTAACAATATCTTCTCAATCTCTGTATCTAACGAGCTCGAGTTGAGACAAGACGATGATGCTTATACGAAATTTCTGAATGACACATTAAACTATGTAGCTAATTCGGCAATAGTATTCCAGCAAAAGAATCTCTCAAACAAGGGACAAGAAGCTCTACGTCGTTATTGCAGAATAATGATTATGACTGACAAAGATGATAGCTGCCCTTATCCCAGCTCTGACGAAAAATACTTTTCGGATGACGATTTGAATGAACTCATCTCAACTGCACCTCAAGAATTAGGGGCTGGACAGCATTTTATTATTCAACCTACTGCTTCTATAGAGTCCTCCCACTTTGGAGCAACTTATGTAAAGATTCATTATAGCAGAACTGGGACAAATGGCAACGTGAATGTCAACATCTGCTATTTCTTCAATTATGATTGTGCTGTGAAGGCGATATTCAGCTATAGAGAATCTGAAAAGGATCTATGGGAGCAAAATCTATTAAGAGCTTTAAATTCTTTTGCATGGGAAAATCCATATATATCCCAGACTTATTCACAAGATAAAGAAACCATTTCACATGTTAAAAAACATATTTCTAACAATTCCCGTTCAAGACTAATTGACGTTATGATAGGCATGCTGTTGATGGGTGTAATTATGAGCATCACTTACGCAGTAAAATCAAATAACAAGAAAAAACTTAGGACGCTTATTAAAGAAAGAATAGCTATAACAAATGATTTAATCCAGAATAAGAAGGTTGTAAGCGCTACAGATCAATTAAACGAAACTAAACGTATAGAGAATAGAAAAATTCCGGAACTCCATGACCAAATTACGGAAATGGAGATACAATTGGAATCGCTAAAAAGTGAAGTAGCACAAAACATTGAAACTCAAATCAATGCCATTAAACGCGAATTTGCAGAAGATCCCAGCATACTTGGCAAAACAAATACTACTGAGCTGCTAAAAGACAAGGAAATTCCTAAAAAAGAAAAAGAAAAAATTGACTCAGAATTCAAGGCCCTTGAAGAAGAATACAAAAAAGGCATCATTCCTAAACAGCAAAAAGCTCGTGTCAATTATAGTATTGACCAATGCACACGAAACGGATATTATGCTTTCTATACAGCACCATCGTCCAAAACTGAAATAATTCCATATAGAAGGCGCAAGGTTGAACTCAGAGGATATACAGAACAGAACTTTGAAATTAAATTACGTAACTCATTAAAAGAATCAACTCGTTATAAAGTTCTTGGAGACGTTTCTATTCAGACGTCTGAAAGTAGTCATCCCTTTGAACCAGATATAGCCATTATTGAAACATCTGGTAATTTGGGAGTCAGAATAGACATCGAAATTGATGAGCCATATGGAGGTTATGATAAAATTCCAATCCATTATTTGGGGTGTGGAGATGAATTTCGCGATCGTAATCTAGCAAATCTTGGGTGGTTAGTAGTAAGGTTCTCTGAAAAACAAATTTTTCAGGAGCCAGACAACTGTATATACTACCTACAACAATTGCTTAGTCTGATAGACCCATATTTTACCATATCCCAGCAGGGTAAAAAACCTACTCCAGACAAGTGTTGGACGGAAGTTGAGGCAAAGATAATGGCCATTAAGAAATTCCGTGAGGACCTTTTAAACCACGAGTTTGGAAGAATGATGAAGGACACAAGAGTTGTCGCAACACAACTTACTGAATTGGAAAAGTTTGTCATAAATAACGCAAAACCTATATACATTCCTACAGCCATACCCCATAACATAGACAAAACCAATACGGAATTCTCCCAAGATTCTCTTTTGGCTTTTGAGCCATCTGAACACATATATCTGTACGATGGACGAATACAGTTAACGGCAGTCAGCAATATCATCAACCAATTTTTCATTCCGTTTGATTCTATAGGACACTCGAAAAGAGTAGCTCTTAAAGATGGAATTTTACAATGTAAGGTATTAGAAGATTGGGATTGTAAAGGTTTAGAATCACGTATGGTTGGGTCATTTCTTCATGCTCAGATAGAAGCCTTTTTCTCAAACAATCCTATATGCATGAAAACCCACTTCAATTATGATGGAGATTATGTCCAAGTCAGCAAAGAAGTAGCTATTGATGAAGAAATATCATACTTCAAAAATTTTTTAAGAGACAATCCTATTACACCTTTTAGAACAGAGTGGCAAATCTTTGATCTAGAATTAAGAATCGCGGGAACGATAGACTTGTTATGTAGAAATGGTTGTCACTTTGACATATATGATTGGAAAAGAAGCCGAAAAGCATTGCCCAATGAGACAATTTGGAAAAACGGCATCAACGGCCTCGAACATGTTCCAGACATCAGTTTCTTCCACTATGCTCTCCAGCAGAATATCTACAAATACATTCTCGAGAAAAACTATGGTATTACAATTGAGAACATGTATATAGTCGTGCTACATCCAATGTATGGGAACTATAAGAAATTAAAGATTCCCAACATGTCAAAAGAAATAACCATTATTAAATCACATATTGTTAAATCCCTAAAATGTAGAACAAATGGCAGACAAAATTAATGACACTAATCAACAAAAGAAAAAGAATGCTGGTTGCTTTGGAATCGGATGTTCTGTATTATTCCCTATTGTAGGAATTTTCCTCTATTTTATACAGAAAAAATCTGTTAACGATCCTAGTGCTTACCTTTATGGCGCATTAATAGGTTTTGTCGGAGGATTACTTTTACGTGCTATTACTGGAAACTGGGCAAACTGACCTACCAATCTCTCTATGTGAGACCATTGGAAGATTATAGATCAATCAGATTCTAATCACTAGCTGATGTTAAATTTAATTTATAGGATCTCCTTGAAGATTTAAAAAAAATGTTATAATATAAATGAATTCTACTCCTTCATCTGAACGAATTCATATCGCTTTTTATGGGCGATGCAATAGTGGTAAGTCGTCGCTTATTAACGCGTTGACGGGGCAAGAGGTGGCGATTGTGTCGGATATGGCTGGAACAACGACCGATTTGGTCTCAAAGCCTATCGAACTGCCCAATATTGGTGCTACAATACTTATTGATACCCCAGGGATCGATGACAATACTACATTGGGGGAACAACGCAAAGCACAAACGCTTAAAACTCTTAACAAAACCGATATAGCAGTCGTTTTATTCCACGACAACGACACCTCAATCGAGAAATCACTAATAGCACAACTTAAAGCACGCGAGATTCCCGTTATCGGAGTCATCTCAAAGTGCGACACTATACAAAATCGTGCATCGTTCACAGCAAAAGTTAATGATATTGTCGGTCCTGATTCTATCACTTTAAGTGCCACAACAAAAGAGGGTATCGACCAATTATTGGTACGACTTGCCTCACTGTCGCAACAAGAGGAACGCCTCATCACCGAAGGTCTTTGCAACAGTGGCGATATGGTGGTTCTCGTGATGCCACAAGATGCACAAGCGCCCAAAGGACGATTGATAAAACCACAAGTGGAAGTAATTCGCGAACTTTTAGACCGCGGTTGTAACACTCTCTGCACTACACCCGAAGGCCTTAACGCAGCACTCAATTCATTAACCACCCCACCCCAACTCATCATCACCGACTCGCAAGTATTTGCCCCTGTGCATAAAATAGTTGAAGAGTATCGCAACGAGGTTGTCTCATCAACCCCTCAGTCACAACAAAACGCTCCACTTCTCACCTCTTTCTCTATCCTATTCGCTCGATATAAAGGGGATATTGACACATTTGTAGAAGGGGGCAAAAAACTGCTCTCGCTCACATCCTCATCGCGCGTGCTGATTGCCGAGGCCTGTAGCCACATTCCTCAAAACGAAGATATCGGCCGAGTAAAACTACCCCAAATGCTTCGCAAACGCATTGGCGAGAGCCTCTCAATCGACATCGTTGGAGGCAATGATTTCCCTGTAGATTTATCGCAATACGACCTCGTGATACATTGCGGTGCGTGTATGTTTAACCGTCGGCTCGTAATGAGTCGCATAGCACAAGCCCAATCGCAAGATGTCCCCATTACCAACTACGGCATCGCCATCGCCACTCTCACTGGCATAATTGACAAAGTGGTGTATTAGTTACTCTTTTTCTTGACTAATTTCTTGAGATAGATAGTATCAGAAACTGTAGTTGGGAGTATGAAATAGCGATAGCCACGATAAGAATATGTCTCGTATGGCAACGCAGTTTTGCTGTCAGACGATTGAAATGGCATATAGTTATCCTGCGTTTTCTCAATCCTACCTAATTTATACTTATCGTCAATTGCAACAACCTTAAATTCAAATCCTCGCGGATCTACTATCGTTTGCGTATATTGCAAACTATCAAGATACTCTGCTATTACTTTTACTGGATAGGGAATAGCATTAATGATATTATTTGACTTGCGATTGTCCCAACCCATGCGCGACAAGCCTCGTTTGGTATATCCATCAAATAGCAAATGTAACGATTGATTAGCAAGTGGATCGGGAGCATACATCTCAGCAAGAAGTCTTACGATTTTACTATCACTATTATAATTTGCATTTGACGCATCAGCTATAATTACTTTTGATTTTCCGCCCAGTTGCTCTACCACCTTGGAATGTATTTCGTAGGTATTTTTTCGCAATACAAATCCAGCTATAAAAATTGCTATCAGTGAGCACACCATTACCACAGTTGATATCACCTTAAATAGTCTATTTTGCTCCCAACTAGTAATTACTCTTCCCAACACTATTATTGAGAATATTGATGGGCAAAACAACTGACGCACTGAAGTAAATGTGAATACTGCCAATAGCAATGACACCACAATAGCAATTAAATAGAATGCGTTGTCGCGAATTATGCTCACTGCCCTCTTGCGTTTTATTAGTAGCATCACAACTAATAATATGAGCAGTAACACGATTGCCGAGGCTGAAACACCCTCTAACAACGCTTCGCTCTTGCGCATGATGCTTTCAATGGTGAATCCTCCACCTTGTGCAGCATGACACCAGTTGCCAGGAGCAAACACACAAATTGCACTACCCACAAAGAAACTCACTATCATCGTAATCGACAACGCATTAATCTTCTTAAGATTAAACATTGCCATTATAAATAGCGCAACACTTATGGGCAAAGTATAACTCTCTTGCAAGGACCCCACAATTATAGCGCCTATACTACCAAAGATATAATAACGCCATCGATGCATCTCGGAGGCAGGTATAGTTGTTGACTTTTTAAGCATTAAAAGGAATGCTAAATATACCACTGCAGCCCACATATAATTTATGGCAAATGCCACTAAACTAAGCATTACCGTTCCAGGCGCTGGCACACATGTCCACAACAAAAATAGTGTAAGCAGGTAGACATACCCACTCCTTGCCGATCGTTGTGGGACAATAAATCGCACTACTATAAGCAACAGCAATCCAAACATTATTGCATTGGCAACATTAAAAAATTTCATTCCTTTTATTGCCGTAAAGTAATGTGTAGCCGTATGAATCAAGAAACGTCCATTGGTAGTGACATAATGGTTTGCTTGCGTTGTGAAACAATCTTTTACGTTTTCAATCATCGGGCCATCTCCCTTATGCAACGAAGTGTCGGCAAACATATAACCAAGGTCATCGCCCAATGATATTGAATATTGACCTAAAATCCAAAAAGTTACAATGGCAAATAGAAACCACCCTATCGTCTTTTTATTTGATTGTTTCATTATTCTAATAATTCTAATATTAATCTGGCACAAAGTTATAAAAAAATCACAACAAAACAGACGAGCACCCCTTTGAAAGGAATGCTCGTCGTAGAATATCTATATTCTTTGTTATAGCGAGATTAGAATTCGCAGTTATTTGGAGTGCGTGGGAATGGGATTACGTCGCGAATGTTGGTCATACCTGTTACGAACAACAAGAGACGCTCAAAACCAAGACCGAAACCAGCGTGAGGCACTGTACCGAAGCGACGAGTGTCGAGATACCACCACATGTCTTTCATTGGGATATTCATCTCTTCGATGCGACCCATGAGTTTATCGTAGTTTTCTTCACGCACGCTACCACCGATGATTTCACCGATTTGTGGGAACAATACGTCGGTACCTTGAACTGTTTTGCCATCTTCGTTAAGCTTCATGTAGAATGCTTTGATATCTTTTGGATAGTCGGTCATGATGACAGGTTTCTTGAAGTGTTCCTCTACGAGGTAACGTTCATGTTCGCTCGCAAGGTCACAACCCCAATATACTGGGAATTCAAATTGTTTGCCGTTAGCGATTGCTTCTTCAAGAATCTTGATACCTTCAGTGTAAGGCAAGCGCACAAATTCAGTTGCAACAACCTCTTTAAGACGTTCAATTAGTCCTTTATCAATCATATTGTTAAGGAACTCAAGGTCATCTTTACAGTTTTCAAGAGCCCAGTTGATACAATATTTAATAAAGTCTTCTTCAAGGTCCATGAGGTCGCCGAGGTCGGCAAACGCTACTTCAGGCTCAACCATCCAGAACTCAGCCAAGTGGCGAGGAGTGTTTGAGTTTTCGGCACGGAATGTAGGACCAAAAGTATAGATTGAACCGAGTGCAGTAGCAGCCAACTCACCTTCAAGTTGACCCGATACTGTAAGACTTGCTTGTTTGCCGAAGAAGTCATCATCATAGATGATTGAACCATTTTCGTCTTTCTTCAAGTCGTAGAGGTTCTTAGTTGTTACTTGGAACATTTGTCCAGCACCTTCGCAGTCAGAAGCTGTGATAATAGGTGTGTGGAAATAGAAGAAACCATGGTCATGGAAATATTTGTGAATAGCGATAGCCATGTGGTGGCGAATGCGAAACACTGCACCAAATGTATTGGTACGAGGACGCAAGTGTGCTTTTTCACGAAGGAATTCCATTGTGTGACCTTTCTTTTGCATTGGATAAGTTTCGGGATCGGCAGTGCCATAAATTTCAAGAGTTTCGGCTTGAATTTCTGCGCTTTGACCTTTTCCCATTGACTCAACGAGTTGACCAATCACATGGATACTCGCACCTGTAGTGATAGGTTTCAATGCCTCTTCGTCAAACTTAGCCATATCAAAAACAATTTGAATGTTTTTGATAGTTGAGCCATCGTTAAGTGCTACGAATTGCACATGTTTGTTACCACGACGGCTACGCACCCAACCTTTTACGCTCACTTGTTGACCAATGAGCTCGGGAGCAAATATATCTACTATTTTTGTTCTTTTCATTGCAAGAATATATGTTTATGTTTTTAATTATTCAAATGAACCCATTTTCAAGAAGTTTACCTCTTCTTGAGTGAGGTAACGCCAGCGACCACGAGCAAGGTTTTTCTTTGTAAGGCCTGCGAAATATACACGGTCGAGTTTTGTTACATGATAGCCAAGTGATTCAAAAATGCGACGCACGATACGATTGCGACCTGAGTGGATTTCGATACCTGCTTGGTTGCGGTCTTTCTCAGTAGCGTAGCTGATAGCATCGGCATGGATAGGTCCATCTTCGAGTTCGATACCGTCGGCAATGCGTTGCATATCCTCTTCAGCGATATCTTTGTCACACCACACGTGATAGATTTTTTTCTTCACATATTTAGGGTGAGTCAATTTTGAAGCGAGGTCACCATCGTTGGTGAGCAACAACACACCTGTAGTGTTGCGGTCGAGACGACCTACTGGATAGATGCGCTCATTGCAAGCACCCTTCACGAGGTCCATAACAGTTTTACGACCATTAGGATCATCACTTGTAGTAACCACATCTTTTGGTTTGTTGAGAAGGATATAGCATTTGCTTTCGAGAGCAACTACTTTTTCATCATATTCCACAACATCGTTGTGTGAAATCTTTGTACCCAATTCTGTAACAGCAACACCATTTACAAATACGAGACCTTGTTGAATCAATTCGTCGGCTTCACGGCGTGAGCAGATACCTGCATTAGCCATAAATTTGTTAAGACGAATTTGTTCGTTTGGATCGGGTATAGGCATTTCATATTCAATGCGTTTAGGGCGTGGAGTAAAGCTCTTGCCCTTGTTTGGCATGATGCCTTGATTTGGATTTTGTTTTTTGCGACGTTGGTTAGGATTTGGGCGACCTTGACCTTGGCGATATCCACCTTGGTTATTATAACCGCCTTGGTTGTAACCACCTTGGTTATTATATCCACCTTGATTGTTATAACCACCCTGTTGACGGTTATTGTTATAGCCACCTTGGCGATAGTTATTTTGACGATAACCACCTTGTTGACGGTTATTGTTGTAACCTCCTTGGCGATAATTATTTTGACGATAGCCACCCTGGTTATATCCACCTTGGTTGTAACCCTCGCCTTGTTCCCCCTCTACAGGAGCATTATATTGACGTTGTTGGTAATTATTGTTGTAACGATTGTTGTTATAGCCACCTTGACGATAGTTGTTATTATAACCACCTTGGTTGTTATAACGGTTGTAACCACCTTGTTGACGATTGTTGTAGGAACGTTGTTGTGAATATTGACGTTCACCTTGATATTCCGAGTCATTCGATGATGAAAAGTCTGACGAATATCCCACTTTTTCAAAATGAGCAGAATTATCTTGCCCTTCAAAAGATGTCATTCCACGATTTTCTCCAATTCTTGGTCTTCTTGGTTTCTTTTCGATATTATCCATAAATTTCAATAAAATACATAAAGCCTCGCGGCATTAATTGTTTTTTCTTCTTTTTTAATTATTACAAAAAAAGGTTATGTTTTGTTTGCTTATATCCTAATATAAATGCGCCCTACAAAGGGCAAATACACACTTTATTAATTATTGTGCAAAATTACACGAATATTTGCAGTTTTACAACAAAAAAATACACTTTTCCACCCCTTTTTCAATAAAAACGAATTTTTTGGCTACAAATAGAGCGAAATCATTGCTAATTTGCTGATTACAACTGCATCAGTAGCAACATTTGCTCCATTTTCATCGGCTGATGGATTGAAATATATTGCTCTCCAACCGGCATTTATCCCTCCAGCGATATCGGTATCGGGATTATCCCCTATTATCACTGTTTCTTGGGCTGTTGCACTAGCCTTTTCGAGCGCATAATCAAAGATTCGTCGGTCGGGTTTATTCACACCTAAATCATCGCTCAACACCACTACATCAAAGTAGTGTTCAACTTGCGAAGATTGCAATTTGCGATACTGCACCTCATGAAATCCGTTGCTAATCAATCCTATTTTATACCCTTTATCTTTGAGATATTGTAACATCTGGCGCGCCCCCTTTACAAGACGCGTTTTAGTGCCAAGTATTGAGAGATATTTAGGGTCCATCTCTTTTGCTTTAGCCATTAGATTCTCTTGTGGATAACCTGCATCGGCAAGCACTTTACGAAAACGCTCCACTTGCAGATACTCCTTAGTGATTTTCCCCTCATTATATAGGGGCCATAGGCTATGGTTATACTCTAAATACTTTTCTCGCCAATCATCAACCGACTCAAAATATCGATCAAGCCCTTCGATTTCATACATTTCTCCGAGAGTTTCCCACGAATTTGCACGGAAGTCCCACACAGTATCATCAAGGTCAACCCACACCCATTTAATATTCTCCATCATACACTAAAAAAATGCGCCAACAAAGTTATTGTTCCTAAAAAAATAAAAACGGCCGCCTTCGTGTTGAAGACAGCCTTTTGTCGTTGTGGGCGTTGACGGATTCGAACCGCCGACCCTCTGCTTGTAAGGCAGATGCTCTGAACCAGCTGAGCTAAACGCCCTAATTGGGGATGCTTTCTTGAGAAGGAATTTTGAGTTGTGGGCGTTGACGGATTCGAACCGCCGACCCTCTGCTTGTAAGGCAGATGCTCTGAACCAGCTGAGCTAAACGCCC
>JAFOYQ010000165.1 GCA_017424575.1 Muribaculaceae bacterium | reverse complement strand
TAAAGGTTATGCTTCGTTTGACTATCATATTCATGATTTCCGTGAATCAAAACTTGTGAAACTTGATATTCTTCTCAATGGAGAGAGTGTTGACGCATTGAGTACATTGACACATGTTGATAACGCTGTGACATTTGGTCGTAGAATGTGTGAAAAACTTAAAGAACTAATTCCACGTCAACAATTTGATATTGCAATTCAAGCTGCTATAGGTGCGAAAATCATTGCTCGCGAAACAATTAAAGCTGTGCGTAAGGATGTAACTGCTAAGTGTTATGGTGGTGACATCTCGCGTAAGCGCAAGTTGCTTGAAAAACAAAAGAAGGGTAAAAAACGTATGAAACAAATTGGTTCGGTTGAGGTGCCTCAAAAAGCATTCCTTGCAGTATTGAAACTGGATTAAATTTCGTAACAAATAATAAACAAGTATCGTGAGCCAGTTGTTGCATAAACTGAGGTGAACGATACTTATTTTTTTGATTGAATATGCAGGAAGAAAACATGCAGGAAGATTTAGAATTAAAGGACGATGAGCAAGCCCCATTATATTCGGCTCAGCAGTCAATACGACATCACATTTCGGGTGGGAATGTGTTGATTGTAGTAACTATTTTGGCGTTTATTATAGCCAATGTGCCAAGTATAAGTGGCTATTATTTTAGTTTTTGGAATCAGGAAATTCGCCTTCAAATTGGGGACTTTAATCTCTTTAGTCATGGCGGGCATCCAATGACTGTATTGCAATTTATTAACGACGCCTTAATGGCAATTTTCTTTTTTGCAATAGGTTTGGAGATTAAACGTGAGGTTTTGGTAGGTGAATTATCATCGTTTAAGCAAGCCTTGTTGCCTATTATTGCAGCGATCGGTGGAATGATAGTGCCAGTAACCATATTCTTGTTTTTTGGAGCCGGAACTGACTTTGCGGGTGGTGCGGCGATTCCAATGGCAACAGATATTGCTTTTTCGCTTGGTGTGCTTGGAATGCTTCGCTCACGAGTGCCGATTTCGTTAAAGGTGTTTTTGACAACACTTGCTGTAGTAGATGATATAGGTGGCATTATTGTAATTGCAATATTCTACTCTTCATACATCAATGTAATGATGTTGGTTTATGCAGTAGTATTATTGTTGTTGTTAATGCTTGGTTCGTTTATGAAGGTTAAGAGTAAAATGTTTTACTTGATAATCGGAATTGTGGTGTGGTATTTATTCCTCAACTCGGGTATTCATTCTACAATTGCAGGTGTGCTTGTGGCATTTTGTATCCCTTCAACCCCTGTGTTTGAACCTCGTTTATACATTAATAAAATAAAGGTGGCAATTTCGCATTTTTCATCAGAAGAAGATGTTGATTTGAATAAACGCACAATTTTGAGTAATCATCAGATGGACTGGCTAAAGCAAGTGGAGTCGGCATCAGATAAAGTGATATCTCCGTTGCAAGATTTAGAGGATACACTACATCCATTAGTCAATTATTTAATTATACCATTGTTTGCATTTGCCAATGCGGGTATAGTGTTGCAAGGGTTAGATATGACTACTGTGTTTAGTGGTGTTAGCTTGGCAATTATATGTGGTTTGGTTCTAGGTAAAGTTCTTGGGATTTTTTCATTCTCATGGTTAGCAATAAAAATGCGTCTTGCTCCCATGCCTCAAAATTCTAATTGGAAGATGCTTGTTTCGGTAGCAATGTTGGGTGGTATTGGTTTTACCGTATCAATGTTTATTGCAAACTTGTCATTTGGTTCGGCAGAGATGGGCAATGCCGAGTTGTTAAGTCAATCTAAATTGGGTATTGTCGTAGGCTCTTTATTAGCAGGATTATTGGGCTATCTGTTGCTACGACTAACATTGCCTAAAGCTGATGAATTGCATGAAGAAAATGAATAATGTTTAACGGTTTGACAATTATAGGTTAAACTAACGGAAACGGAAAGTATATTTGGAACATTTGTAGCAAAATTTGTTACAAATGTTCTTTTTTTGAAAACAAATTTGGATATTTCACACTTAAATGTTAATTTTGACACAGAATGTTAAAATTAAAGTGTTAAAAATAGAAAAAATAAACAAATAAGCAGTTTAATTGTTAATATTTCAAGATGTAAATAATTGAAAATAGAGTTATTAACTAAAAGTTTGAGTATGAAAAAGTCAACAATCTGGGTATTGGCAATATTGATGGGGCTCACCTTCATGGGCTTGCTGTATGTTCAGATGTCATACATGGGCAATATGATTCGTATGCGTGAGGATCAGTTTGCCGAGGGGGTAAAGCGTAGCCTTTATGCCGTAACTGCCATGCTCGAACAAGATGAAACTCGTTATTTCCTTGAAGAGGATGCTGCTCGAATAGGTTCGTCATCAATTTACACATCTTACGGAAATAATTTGCCACAACAAACAGGATTGGTGTATTCTATTAAGACTGCATCGGGAGTTGAGGCTGATTTGACAATTAAGGGTGACGCGGATAAAATTTATCAAATTCAAAAGACTCAAATGGATATTAAAAACCATTATAAGTCGCTTAAAGAGGTGTTGCGCGATCAATATCTTTATCAAAAAGGGCTTATTGATGAAGTTATATTGAATATTTTGAGTCAAGCGAGCAATCGCCCTATGAAAGAACGTGCCGATTCGGCTGTGGTTAGTTCATATTTGAAGTCGGAATTTGAAAATAATGGATTGATATTGCCATTTGAGTTTGCTATAGTAAATAGAAATGGGGGAGTAGTATATTCAACCGAAGGGTATGACCCAGTTGCGGGCGATGTGGAGAGCGTGTATGTGCAAACATTGTTCCCTAATGATCCAGTAAATAAATTGAATTATTTGAAGGTGTTTTTCCCAACGAAACAAGATTATATCTTCTCTTCAATTCGATTTATGATACCTTCGTTTGCGTTTACGATAATATTATTGATAATTTTTATTTTTACCATCATCGTAGTTTTCCGTCAAAAGAAACTCACTGAGATGAAAAATGACTTTATTAATAATATGACCCACGAGTTTAAGACTCCAATATCATCAATATCGCTTGCGGCTCAAATGTTAAAGGATGATTCGGTGAGAAAATCGCCAGCGATGTTACAACATATTTCAACTGTTATAAATGATGAAACAAAGCGTTTGCGATTCCAGGTTGAAAAAGTGTTGCAGATGTCAATGTTTGAACGTCAAAAGGCTACGCTAAAACTTCAAGAGGTTGATGCTAATGCTGCAATTGATAATATTGTGCATACATTCAAACTCAAGGTGGAAAAGTATGGCGGAAGAATTGAAGCTCAACTTAATGCCGAAGACCCCATTATTAATGTGGATGAAATGCACTTTACCAACGTGATATTTAATCTTCTTGATAATGCAGTTAAGTATCGCAGAGAAGAGGTGCCATTGCAATTGGTTGTGACGTCACGAAATATTTCAGGAAGCAAACTTGAAATATCTATAGCCGATAATGGTATCGGTATCAAAAAAGAAAATCATAAGCGAATCTTTGAAAAATTCTATCGTGTATCAACAGGTAATCGTCACGATGTTAAAGGTTTTGGATTGGGGCTTGCTTATGTGTATAAAATGATACATGAATTGGGCGGAGAAATTCATGTAGAAAGTGAATTAAATGTAGGAACAAAATTTATAATAACATTACCATTAATAACTAAAGACTAAAAAATTATGGAAGATCGTATGCGTATTCTTTTATGCGAAGATGATGAAAATCTTGGCATGTTGTTGAGAGAATATCTCCAAGCAAAAGGATTTAATGCTGACCTTTTTGCCGATGGCGAAAGCGGTTATAAAGCATTCCTTAAAGGTAAATATGATATCTGTGTCCTCGATGTGATGATGCCTAAAAAGGATGGTTTTGCATTGGCACAAGAAATTCGCACAGTAAATAGCGAAGTACCAGTGATTTTCCTTACTGCAAAATCATTGAAAGAGGATATTCTTGAAGGGTTCAAAATTGGTGCTGACGATTATATTACAAAACCATTCTCAATGGAAGAACTCGTGTTCCGTATTGAGGCTATCTTGCGCCGCGTAAAAGGTAAAAAAGGTAAAGAAATTACAATGTACAAAATTGGTAAATTTACCTTTGATACTCAAAAACAAGTGCTCATGATTGATGATAAGATTACTAAATTGACAACTAAAGAGTCAGAATTGCTTAGTCTTCTTTGTGCTCATGTCAATGAAATCCTTGAACGCAATTTCGCATTGAAAACAATCTGGATTGATGACAACTATTTCAATGCGCGTAGTATGGATGTGTATATTACCAAACTTCGTAAGCACCTCAAAGATGATCCTTCAATTGAAATCATCAATATCCATGGCAAAGGTTATAAACTCATCGCTCCCGATGTAGAAAAAAATAAATAATGTAATAACATATTTATCTATTGAAAAGAGATGCGCTAGTGCATCTCTTTTTGTTTTGTATT
>JAFOYQ010000164.1 GCA_017424575.1 Muribaculaceae bacterium | reverse complement strand
GCATCTACTGTACCGCGACGTTTTATAACTCCACACTCGTAAAGCATTGCTTCGGCGAGTGTGGTTTTACCAGAGCCTTTGCTACCAAGCAAAGCGATGTTCTTAATTTCTTTAGTTTCGTAAACTTTCATACTATTTAGATTTAATGATTATTTATTAATGTTAGTATTTTATCAAAACGACCGCAAAATAGTCATTATTTTTGAATTTGCAAACTTTTTTTAATATGTTTCAAAACATTTTTTTAATTTTTCTGCAATTTTAATAGCAAAATTCATTTTTTCAACTTTTTATGACACAAACCTGTTTTTTGGCACTCATTTTGCTATAAAAACAATGAAATAAATTTGACAAACATATAAATCATATATATTATAATGAGTCACAACAACGACGACAACCATGCAATCGTATCAATTGGTCAAATAGATATTGATTCTACATCTTTTAATGCAGAACCAACCTACGAGGACCTCCCCATTTTAGCCACCCGCAATCTCGTTTTATTTCCAGGCATTACAATCCCTATTTCTCTCGTTAGAGAAAACTCACGTAAAACAGCTGAAATCGCATCAAAGAATCAGATTCCCATTGGTATAGTCTGTCAATTAGATGCTAACGAAGAGAATCCGAGTGTAACCACTGGATTATTCAAATATGGTGTTTTTGCTGATGTGCTTAAAGTATTCAATTTACCCGACGGCACACACACCGCAATTGTAAAAGCTCGTGGTAAATTCAAAATCACTGGGAAAGGGGATGGGATTACTATTCCTCAAGCTGAACTTTCAGCCAAAGTTAAACCTGTAAAAGATACCAACCCACGTAGCAATGATAAAGAATTTTTGGCATTATCAGCGACAATTAAAGATTCAACATTAAATATATTAAAGAAAACCAACGAAAGCCCAAACGAATTAACATTCAATATCGCGAATTTCCCCGACCCAGTTGGTCTTATTAACCTCATATCATCTCATCTTCCATTTGACGTCGAATTTCGTCAATCTTTATTAGCACAAAATCGCATAAAAGAACGCGCTTTCGCTCTTTTGACCGAAATCACTCGCAACGAGCAGATGGTTGATATTAGTCGCGAAATACAAAAGCGCGCACGTAAATCTCTCGACGAACAACAAAAGAACGTATTCCTTCATCAACAAATGGAGGCAATTCGTCAAGAATTGTACGGAGATAGTGATGACGCCGATAACCTTCGCTCTCGCGCTGATAATATCCAGTTCCCTGAACATGTAGCCAAAGCTTTTGACAAGGAGCTTGAAAAGTTACGCCGTCTCAATCCACAAAGTCCTGATTATTCAATACAATACTCATACCTCGAAACTCTACTCGATTTACCTTGGAATAATGAGTCTCCTCTAAATACCGATTTCAAGAAAGCAGAAGAAGTTCTAAATGAAGACCACTATGGTCTTGACAAAGTTAAGGATCGTATTCTTGAGCAATTAGCCGTACTAATGAATACCCCAAACGGCAAAGCTCCAATACTTTGTCTTTGTGGAGCGCCTGGAGTAGGGAAGACCTCTCTTGGTCAGTCAATTGCAAAAGCGCTTGGACGTAAATACCAACGAGTTTCTCTCGGAGGTCTGCATGATGAAGCAGAAATCCGAGGACACCGTCGCACATACATTGGAGCTATGCCTGGTCGCATCATTGATGCCATGAAGCGCAGTGGATCATCTAATCCAGTTTTACTTCTTGACGAAATTGACAAAATTGGACAAGATTTCAAAGGCGATCCTTCAGCAGCACTACTTGAGGTTCTTGATCCTGAACAAAATTGTCATTTCCACGACAATTATATCGACGTGGATTATGACCTATCAAAAGTATTATTTATTGCAACAGCAAATACACTCTCTACACTTTCTCAACCGCTCCTTGACCGCATGGAGATTATCGACATTTCGGGTTATCTTATCGAAGAGAAAGTTGAGATTGCTCGACGCCACCTCATTCCTCGCATTGCTGCTGAACATAGTTTCACTTCTGAAGAAATTAATATTACCGATGATGCCCTTACTACTATTATCGAAAGTTATACTTCTGAAAGTGGGGTGCGACAATTGGAAAAGAAACTATCATCTATTGTTCGCAAAATAGTCCTCAATAAAATGAGTGGCAAAGAATATTCTACCGAAATCAAGAAAGAGGATTTAACATCATTACTCGGCATTAAATCCTATAACAAAGATAGATATGAAGGCAACGATTTTGCTGGCGTAGTAACAGGTCTTGCATGGACATCTGTTGGAGGGGAGATTCTTTATATAGAATCATCTTTAGCACAAGGCAAAGGGGAAAAGCTCACACTTACAGGCAACCTTGGCGATGTCATGAAAGAATCAGCTGTGATTGCACTTCAATATGTAAAATCGCATGCCGATGCGCTTAACATTCCTCTCGAACGATTTGAAAAATTCAATCTTCATATCCATGCGCCCGAGGGTGCAATTCCCAAGGATGGCCCATCGGCAGGTATTACTATGGCAACGTCTATAGTTTCAACATTCCTCCAACGCAAAGTTAAAGCACGCACTGCTATGACCGGAGAAATTACTCTTCGTGGCAAAGTGCTCCCGGTTGGAGGCATTAAAGAAAAAATTCTTGCCGCAAAACGTGCTGGCATTACTAATATTATCTTATCTGTTGACAATCGCAAAGATGTTGAAGATATCAGCGAAATCTACATCAAAGGACTAACATTCCACTATGTAAATACGATGCTTGAGGTCTTTAATCTTGCTATAACTGATGAGCCTGCTATTGATGCAATAAAATTTGACTAGTTAGCCTCAACCATAAACAAAAAAATCTATCGGATACCCGATAGATTTTTTTATAACTTATTTTGCAATAATTATTCTTCGTTTGCTTCTTCAGCTTCAGCCGATTTGAATTCAGTCATTCCTGCAGCAACAAGAACATTATACCAATTGAACACCTTTTTTATGTCATTGGTATAAACTCTTTCATCATCAAATTCAGGCAAAACTGTTGCAAAATACTCGCGAATTTCCTTATCGCTTTTCATCGCTTTTACATCTACAGCCTTACCTTCATTTTTCACTTTAATTGATTCGAATACATCGGCTAAAGGAATATCTTCTTCCATTGTATAGATAGCTATATCTCCAAGTGAAATAATTTTGTCGTGTGCATAAGCTGGCATACGTTTTCCAGTACCAATTGCCTCTACAATCAACATATTTTTTCCTTGACTTACTAATTTATACAATCCAGGGCGACCTGATATTGATAATACTGTTTTTAACATAATCTATATCTATTTAGAATTTAATTTTTGAAATTATAGTGCAAAAATAATGCTTTTAATTCAATATCATTACATATTATCAAGATTTTCTTCTATTTCTATTTTTAATGAGAGAAATTGTGTAACTTTGTAGAAATATAATTTCCCAATAATATTCAATAGTTATGATAGATACTAATGCCCAATTTGATATTGCGTTAAAAATGTGTCGCGACCTTTTCGTAAAAAAATTACACGACTATGGTGCTGCATGGCGTATCATGCGAACTACATCAATTACCGATCAAATATTCATCAAGGCTAATCGCATTCGCTCTCTTGAAATAAAAAAAGAATCTAAAGTTGGAGAGGGGATTCTTCCTGAATTTATTGGCATAGTTAATTATGGCATAATTGGGCTGATACAACTATTAAAAGGTCATGCCGAAACTGAAGACATGACCGCCGAAGAGGCTATTGAAATATATGATTCACTTGTCGCTGAAACAAAGGCATTAATGATTGCTAAAAACCATGACTATGATGAAGCATGGCGCTCTATGAGAGTGAACTCATATACCGATCTCATTCTCATGAAAATTCTTCGCACAAAACAAATTGAAGACAATGATGGTGAAACATTGGTCTCAGAAGGCATCGACGCCAACTACAAAGACATGATTAACTATTCAGTTTTTGCCATAATTAAGCTCACCGAAAAATAATGAGCAAATTGCTCCATATCAATTCACGCTTAATGCCTTATGCAACTTGGATGTTGCGCATACTAATTGGGGGGACTTTTATTTTATCTGGACTCTCAAAAATGATTGACGTATGGGGGTTTGCTTATAAAATCGAACAATACTTCAATGTATGGGGATGGCAGTCCACATTGCAGACTAATGTTATTATTGGCATAACAATTTCTGCCATCGAATTTGTCGTAGGGCTAGTACTTTCAACAGGATGCTACAAGCGCTCTGCTACATGGATTGCAGCGAGCATCATGGCAGTAATGCTTCCTTTGAGCGCATATATAATGATTGCCAATCCCGTTGATGATTGCGGGTGTTTTGGCGATTTCATAAAAATCTCCAATACCACCACATTCTTAAAAAATATCTTTATTTGCATAGGCATTACCTATCTATTATTTTTCAATCATAAAGTAAAAGGATTATTTCATCACTATACACATTGGCTTATTGGCTGCATAGGCTACATCTATATTCTATCGATAGGATTATTAGGATATAACATTCAGCCACTCGTTGATTTTCGCCAGTATAAAGTGGGTACTTCACTGATTGACCTACCATCTGAAGAATCATCTGAAGAATCTATTTTTATATATTCAAAGGATGGGGTTACACGAGAATTTAGCATCAACAATCTACCCGATAGCACATGGACATTTGTTGATCGCATAGACTCACCAACAACACACGATGCAACAAACAACATTTCTATATATGATAGCGAAAATAACGATGTTACAACCGACGTAATCACAACATCGTCAAAGCAAATATTAGTACTTATCCCGAGCCTTAAACATGCTGATATTTCATACTCATTTCTAATAAATGAAATGTATAATTATTCCCAGGCAAATAACATTGATTTTATTGGAATATTCGCTAATAATGATTCTAAATATATTAAGAAATGGCGAGACTTATCATTGGCACAATGGCCTATATATACCGCAGAGAAAACTACTCTCACTGAAATTGCAAGAGGAAAAATATCCGTTATATATCTAAATAATGGCATCGTTCAATGGAAGCGCACTTTATCGTCGATACCATCCGACATATTTTCAAATCCCAAGGAAGGAATTTTTGACTCTCTAAATTTTGATTCAGTAAGTCATTTTAAATATCTCACATTAAGTTTCATCTCTTTACTGATTTTAATTTTTATATTTAACTCACTCTTTATTGCAGTTATCCGATATTTTTCTCGCAAAAAAGAAAAAAAGAATGTAACTTTGCAAAACGAAAATTCAAATTAATTTTATAAATAATAATTCTATTAAAATGAGAAAGAATATTGTTGCCGGCAACTGGAAAATGAACACTACTCTTCAAGAAGGTGTTGCTCTTGCTAAAGGCGTTAATGAAGCTCTTCAAAATGTAACAGCTAATTGTGATGTAATTATCGGTGTACCTTTCACTCACCTTGCATCAATCAACGGAGTTATTGACTCTTCTAAACTTGGTCTAGCTGCAGAAAACTGCGCTGACCAAAAATCAGGTGCTTACACTGGTGAAGTTTCTGCTTCAATGGTAGCTTCAACAGGTGCTACTTATGTTATCCTTGGTCACTCTGAACGTCGCCAATATTATGGTGAAACTGCAGAAATCCTCAAAACTAAGGTTAACCTTGCTCTCGCCAACAACCTCACTCCAATCTTCTGTATTGGTGAAGTTCTTGAAGAACGCGAAAACGGCACTTACTTTGATGTTGTAAAAGCTCAAATTGAAGAATCTCTCTTTGAACTCTCTGCTGAAGATTTCGGCAAAATCGTTCTTGCTTACGAACCAGTTTGGGCTATTGGTACTGGCAAAACTGCTACAGCCGACCAAGCTGAAGAAATTCATGCCTTCATTCGTGGCGTTCTTGCTACTAAATATGGCGAAGAAGTTGCAAACAATACATCTATCCTCTATGGTGGTAGCTGTAAACCATCTAATGCAGCAGAGCTATTTGCTAAACCTAACGTTGATGGTGGCTTGATTGGTGGTGCTGCACTCGATGTTGAATCATTCATGGGCATAGTAACTGCATTCTAATAAACTTTTTTAAGCAACATAACAAAGGCTACAAAAATTTTTATTATTTTTGTAGCCTTAACTATAACATTATTTTCAGAATGAATCGATTTAATTTCATATTTACTCTCATAGCAATTCTATTTTCACCAATATTTTGTTATGCTACAGAGTTAAACAATGACTCGATTTCAATTGTTGACATTATAAATTCGAATAATTCTTCTACTATTAGAGTTATTCAACCCGACATGTTAAATAATCGCGTTCTTGATACTGAAGATAATGCCGACGATACTAAAAAAGAGAAGCATAAAACTCATGTATCTGTAGGGAAGCAAGTATATTACCAAATTTTGGCATTTAATAAAGCTAACCAACGTAATAATGCTTTAGCTTTATCACAACAAATCAATTCTCAATTTCCTCAATACGGAGCAAAAGTAACAACTAATCTCCCTTATTGGCAAGTTTGGGTAGGTTCATTTTTTAATGAAGATGATGCTCAAAGAGCTGCTCGTAAATTAAGAAATGCATTCCCTAAAGAAAACATCACTATTCGCAAAAAAAATATTATCGTCACTCAATAAATCCAACTTAAGAGATGTTGAATCACGTAAAAGATCCCAATGAAACTATTGAACAAATAGCTGTTCATTTTGAAGAAATCTTGAAACTACTTGGTGAAGATTCATCAAGAGAGGGTTTGATTAAAACACCTATTCGCGCGGCTAAGGCTCTTTATAATTCCACTAAAGGATATCGCGCCGATGCTGTTGAAATTGCCAATCAAGCAATTTTTGAGTACGCTGGTTCTAAAATGATAATCGTTAAAGACATTGAGTTTTATTCGTTTTGCGAGCATCATATACTCCCATTTTTTGGAAAAATTTCAATCGGATACATCCCTAATGGCAAAATGATTGGGTTGAGCAAATTAGCTCGCATTGTTGACGTATATGCCCAACGACTTCAAGTACAAGAACGACTTACTGCTGAAGTGTGCCAAGCTGTTGCTAAATCATTAGATGCAAAAGGTGTTATCGTTGCTTGTAATGCTCAACACCTATGCATGAAAATGCGAGGAGTAGAGAAACAAGAATCATCAACCACCACAATTGATTATATAGGCAAATTTGAAGACTCAGTAGAATTACGAAATGAATTCTTTGAATCTCTCAAAGTACAATAAAAAAAGGAGCTAATAGCTCCTTTTTTTATTGTTAATCATCAAAGTCATCATCGTCAAAGTCAAAATCCCAACCACAATCCATTGTTTCTTGTGTAAATCGAGCTAACTCTCGACCTTCGCGTTTAGTAGGGCGACCAAGTCCCTTTCTGCGATCAATAAAGCCTGATATCTTTACTACATCAAGCAAATCATATTGCGACTGAGGGGTAATATTATCCATATATTCAGGAACCAACTTTGCGCCCAAACGATTTTCGGTTAATTCCTTCACTCTAAATGAATATGTTACTGGAGGCTTACGCACGTTTATTACATCTCCCACCTTTATCATTCTTGATGGTTTTGCAATCACACCAGCCTCAACATCACCTACTGTAACACGTCCTTTTTTACACGCTTCAGTAGCAATTGTGCGAGTCTTAAAAATTCGCATTGCCCATAT
>JAFOYQ010000163.1 GCA_017424575.1 Muribaculaceae bacterium | reverse complement strand
GTCCTTACAACTTGGCTACTCGCAAAAAAATGTTAATGATTAATGGCACAGATGAGAATGGCACCGAACTTGGTTTTACTCAACTTCAAGGTATTGATGCCGAAACATTTGAAAGCAAAGTATATGTTGAAGAACTCGCAAATGAACCAACCTATAACGAGTTCCCAACCAACAACATTCTCCCTGATGGTGCTTACGCATACCTCACTCAAGGAGCGACTCTCTCTCGCTATGATGTTGAATGGGGCAAAACTATTGCAAATGCTACATTGACATCTACCGACAAGCATCAACTTGCAACCTACAAAGACAAAATCCTTGTTAGCGACGGTGATTCACTCAAAATATTCTATCGCACCGACCTTGAAGCGTTCAAGGCTATCAAGTTGAACGGCACAATCAAGCAATTGGTTCTTGACGGAGATGTTGCATATATTTTGTGTGCGAAAGATGACAACGCAATGATGAACAAGATGAATCTTGCAACTTGGGCATTGACCGAAACCAATTTAGAGATTGAAGGTGGCAACAATGCATCGGGAATGTATCTCCACAATGGCAAACTCTATATTGCTACTGGCGAAAGAGATGGAGAAGCTGCTTCGATGGTTGTATTTAATCCAACGGACAACACAAGCACTATAGCGTCGGCAGTATTTGAGGGTAATGTGATTGTTCCTCATAGTGTTTCAGCTCTTGCAGGCAACAATATTATAGTATCTCGTGGCTATGGATTTATCGTCTATAACCTTGAAACAGAATCATTCGGTGACGAAACTATGATGATTTTCAACGAAATGATGATTCCTACTGTTGCCGTTGGCGAAACTACCGACTCTGGCGAACGCTTCTATGTTGGCTACTCTCAAGGTATGGCCATGTTTGAATCATCTGCTTTGACTCAACCAGTGATGACATTCAACGCAATTCCTTCGGCAATGAACATGATGGCTGCAACATCTCAAAACGAAGCGCCAACTGTTAAGAAAGCTTATAGTTATACATCTGCTATCTACGAACGCGCAACATCGGTAAAAAGCTGTACTGCAGCCAAACTCACGACATGCTTTAACGACGCACAAGGCACAGGCACCGATAACATCGCAATGTATATTCGCGAAGATGTTGAATGGCTTGATTTGACTTATGCTACAAACGGCAATATCACACCAAAAGTGAAATACACTGGCGATGTTGATGCTAAAACTGAGTTTATTTTCACATTGGAATGTATCGACAAAAATGGAGCATCAGCTAAAACAACAGCTTCTTTGTCAATCACTCCTCGCATCTATAAACCTGCGATTACCGAGCCAGAAATTACAATTATCACCGATTCTGTTCTCGTTGGAACTATCCCTGTTACTGATATCTTCAACTACACTGCGTCTAAAACCAATTTGACATTCACTACCGAAGTAAAAAACATCAATGACAACAGTCTCATTGACAATGCCGTTATTGACGCCGATGGTAATCTCGTTATCACTGCAGTGGAAAATGCCAAAGGAAGTACTGAAATTGAAGTTGCCCAAACCATTTCTCACAAAACCTACGGAACAAAAACATTCTCCGCTATGATTCCTGTGATTTTGGAAAGCAAATTACCTTCGAACATTGAAAATATCAACTCTGATAACCGCAACATCTACTACTTTGATGGCGCTCTATTCATCAACAATTATGGTGGAGCAACTGCAAGCATCTACGATGTAGCTGGAAATCTCATCAACAGTTTCTATGTAAATAGCGATAATTACTCAGCTAATTTACATCTCAACCACGGCATTTACATTGTTACAACTAACAATATGAAGACAAAAATTTCAGTAAAGTAAATTTACCGGCACTTCATTTGTTGAAATAGAGAAAAGTGCGATGCTCACAACCGAGCGTCGCACTTTTTTTATATCCACACTATCCTATTCCACTATAAATCGCTATATTTGCAATAAATTCTTCAAATCACTTCAAAATATGTCAAAGATTTTTTCCATTCTAAAAAAGTATAGAAATCCTATTTTCAACACCCTTTCGGCTATACTATGCTTAATTATCATTTATGAGTCATTGTTTGTTGAAATTCGCTATTGGCGTGTTACAATTTTTGGGATTCTCTTGATATCTAACATTGTCGACCTTGTTCAATTTTGGAAAAATAAATCAAAATAGGTTATTTAATGCATTTTTTGCCACAAAATGACGATATTTCGTGATATTTTGCTAAATTTGCAATAAAATAAATAACACATAATAATTATGACACAAGAATTAGACTGGGGCAACCTATCATTTGGATATATCCCAACAGATTACAACGTGCGTTGTTACTACAAAGATGGCAAATGGGGCGAAATTGAAGAATCAACCTCTGAGTCAATCAACATACACATGGCATCTACCTGCCTTCACTATGGTCAAGAAATCTTTGAAGGGTTGAAGGCTTTCCGTGGCAAAGATGGTAAAGTACGCATCTTCCGTCTTGAAGAGAATGCAAAACGCATCATCACATCAGCCGAAGGTATTAAAATGCAACCAATCCCTGTGGAATTATTCTGTGACATGGTGAAACGCGTGGTGAAACTCAACGAGCGTTTCGTTCCTCCCTATGGCAGTGGAGCATCACTTTACATTCGTCCACTTGAAATTGGTATTTCGGCTCAAGTGGGAGTAAAACCCTCAACCGAATACCTATTCCTCGTTCTTGTAACTCCCGTAGGTCCATACTTCAAAGGTGGATTTAAAAACACCAACATCTGCATCATGCGTGAGTTTGACCGTGTTGCGCCTAAAGGGACCGGCCGTTGGAAAGTGGGTGGCAACTATGCAGCAAGCCTTGAAGCGGGCGAAAAAGCACACGAACTTGGATATTCGGCAGTGCTTTATCTCGACCCAAAAGAAAAGAAATATATCGACGAATGTGGTCCTGCTAACTTCTTGGCAATCAAAGATGGCAAATATATCACTCCAGCATCTGAATCGATTCTCCCTTCAATCACCAACATGAGTCTGCAACAAATTGCTAAAGATATGGGCATTGAGGTAGAATGTCGTCAAATTCCTCTTGAAGAACTCGAAACAATTCAAGAAGCCGCAGCTTGTGGCACTGCTGCCGTGGCATCACCT
>JAFOYQ010000162.1 GCA_017424575.1 Muribaculaceae bacterium | reverse complement strand
TATGCCCAAGTAAAAAATGAAGTATATCGTCTTGGTGCTGGTTTGCAAGCTCTCGGTGTAAAAAAAGGTGATACCATGGCACTATTGAGCGAAGGTTGCAATATGTGGATTATTGGTGAGCTCGCAATGTTCTATGCAGGAGCTATCAATGTACCCCTTTCAATTAAACTCGAAGAACGAAACGACCTCATGTTCCGCCTCACTCATGGTGATGTGAAATACATCATGGTATCGGGCACTCAACTCAAAAAAGTGCGTGCTATCAAAGATGAACTTCCCGAGGTAAAACACATCATCATCTTTGACAAGCAAGAAAACTACGAAGATAAAGAAATCGCACTTGAGGATGTATTGAAAATGGGCGACGAGTTTCTCGCTTCACACTCTATGGAAGATTTCTTAAGCGTGTCTCAATCTATTCAAAACGATGATTACGCTACTATCACCTATACAAGTGGTACTACAGCCGATCCTAAAGGGGTTGTGCTCACACATCGCAACTATACTGCCAATGTTGAGCAATCACTCACACTCGTTGACATTGACGAAACTTGGCGCACTCTTATCATTCTTCCTCTTGACCACTGTTTTGCCCATGTTGTAGGTTTTTACATCATGATGGCTCAAGGTGCAACTGTTGCAACTGTGCAAGTGGGTAGAACACCTCTCGAAACGCTCAAAAACATTCCTCTTAACATCAGAGAGGTAAAACCTCATTTCATTCTCAGTGTTCCAGCACTTGCTAAGACATTCAAAAAGAATATCGAGCAAGCTATTCGCGCGAAAGGAAAAACCACTGAACGCCTATTCAATCTTGGGTTGAAAGTAAAACAAACCTACTATGGCGATAGCAACCTTGATAGCAAAGGTTTACGCATATTCTTGAAACCTCTCGTTGCTCTATTTGATAAACTTATCTTCTCAAAAGTGCGCGACAACTTCGGTGGAGAATTACGTTTCTTCATTGGTGGTGGTGCTTTGCTTGATAAAGATTTGCAAAAATTCTATGTAGGCGTAGGTATGCCTATGTATCAAGGATATGGACTTTCTGAAGCAACTCCAGTATTGTCATCTAATGGTCCTGAAAAATATCGCTTCGGGTCAAGTGGTAAACTCGTTCATCCTATCGACTTAAAGATTTGCGATGACAATGGAAATGAATTACCTCTCGGCGAAATGGGCGAAATCGTTGTTAAGGGTGAAAATGTGATGGCTGGATATTGGAAAAATCCTGAATCTACAGCCGAAACAGTGCGCGACGGTTACCTCTACACTGGCGACCTTGGCTACATGACTGCCGAAGGATTGCTTTATGTTAAAGGCCGTTTCAAAAGCCTTCTTATCTCAAGCGACGGCGAAAAATATAGCCCCGAAGGTATTGAAGAAGCAATGGTACAACTCGCTCCATCAATCGACCAAGTGATGCTCTACAACAACCAATCACAATACACTACTGCTGTGATTGTGCCTAATAAAGATTACTTGAAACGTGTACTCGCTGAAAAAGGGCTCTCACTCAGCACTGAAGAGGGTCGCATAGAAGCTCTTAAACTCATCGAAGCCGATGTCGCAATGTTTAAGAAAGGTGGCGCACACGAAACTATGTTCCCCGATCGTTGGTTGCCAGCATGTTTTGCTGTTTTATCTGAACCATTTAGCGAACAAAACCAAATGATTAATAGCACAATGAAGATGGTGCGTGGCAAAATTGAAAAAGCTTATGCCGACCGCATTGAGTATATGTACACCTCTGAAGGTAAACAACTTCTCAATCCTCGCAACATCGAAGCTCTCGCTTAATCATAACACTAAAATAAACCTCAAACCCCTCTTGTTTACACTTGAGGGGTTTGTTTTTATATGTTTGTGACTATTTTTTACTAAATTTGCAGTAAACCACGAATATATACTTTAAATGCTCGACACTTGTTATATTTCAGGACGATATGAGGCTGGTTGCGACGAGGCTGGACGAGGGTGCCTTGCAGGGCCTGTTTATGCAGCCGCCGTAATACTTCCCGACGACTTCCACCACCCACTTCTCAACGACTCAAAACAACTCACCGAAGCCAAACGTGAGAAACTACGCCCTATAATCGAAACCGAAGCATTGGCATGGGCTGTGGGCATCGTAACAGCACAAGAAATCGACAAGATTAATATCCTCAACGCCTCTATCCTTGCCATGCATCGTGCCCTTGATGCATTAAGCATTGTGCCTGGTGCAATCATCGTCGACGGCAACCGATTCAAGCCCTACGGAGATATTCCGTGGCAAACATTTGTGAAAGGCGATGGTCGATTTGGCAACATCGCAGCAGCATCAATACTCGCCAAAACACATCGCGACGAGTGCATGGTGCAATTACATGAGGAGTTTCCCCAATATGGGTGGGACGTCAACAAAGGATACCCCACAAAGGCACATAGAGCAGCCATAGCTGAATATGGTGCTACGGAGCATCACCGCCAATCATTCCGCCTCCTCGACCCTCAGTTGACACTATTTTAGTTAATAATAGTTTTTTTAGCAAGAACTATTTACATTGATGTTATATCATGAAAATAATCCTCAATCCATCCCTTTATTCCCAATTAAATTACTTATAGCCTCAATTAATATTAAAAACATATTGACAAGCATGTGTTTAATAAAATATTTTTTTAACTTTGTCATCAACTTTTAATTCCTCAAAAAAAGAATTTTGTTAAATTGTTTATAAATTTTATTTTTAACTATTAATATTTATTACAATGAAAAAGAACTTTTTTTTCGCCCTAAGTTTATTTATGGGGTTATGGATTACATCTTGTAATTCCTCGGAGCAACCAGAGTCGTCTTATTTCCCTGTTCAATGTGAAGAGGATGGTCGTTGGGGTATGATTAATCAAAATGGCGAATTCCTTTTCCAAGACGAATTTGAAAAAGAACCAACATCAGTAGTTAATGGTGTTTTTGTTGTTAAAGAAGGTGATACTTACTCTATTTATGAAGCAATAGAAAAACCTAAGGTAATTGCTGACGGATTTAAAGAAATTGGGATGCTTAATGATAAGCTAATTCCAGCAGTAAAAGATCGTGAACGTATATCTATTATTAATCAAGATGGTGAACAAGTTTTCATATTGAATCCACATAATGGAAAAGAAATAGAAGCTTGTGATTATAAATTCTCTGATGGTCTTCTTGCTGTTAAAAACGAAGATGGCAAATGGGGATATGTTAACAAAAAAGGTGAGATGGTAATTACTCCTAAATATGATTATTACACACCTTTCTCTGATGGTTTAGCAGTTGTACTTAAAACTGAAAAAGAGGAT
>JAFOYQ010000161.1 GCA_017424575.1 Muribaculaceae bacterium | reverse complement strand
TTTGCGTTGGAGTTTGTCCACTGCATTAGATTCTTCATTATTTGTTTCTAATGCGAACCCAATGAGTTTTTGACCTTCTTTTTTAATTAGACCTAAAGATGCAGCGATATCGGGATTCTTTACCAATCGAATTACTGGAATTTCATCTTTTTCTCGTTTGATTTTGGTGTCGACATATTCTGCAGGAGCGTAGTCGGCAACTGCGGCACACATGATGCCTAAATTGCAGTCGGGGAACGCTTTAATGCATTGTTCATGCATTTCGCGTGCAGATTCCACTTTTATGACATTGATGTTAGGCAAGTTTGTAGTGATTGAAACTGGTCCACTAACTAATGTCACATTAGCACCTCTTCGTGCTGCTTCTTCAGCGATAGCATAACCCATTTTGCCTGATGAGTAATTCCCGATAAATCTAACGGGATCAATTTTCTCATAAGTAGGGCCTGCTGTTATTAGCACATTTTGTCCCTTCAAATCTTGTTGAGATGCAAAAAAATGAGATAGATATTTAACAATCTCTTCAGGTTCCTCCATGCGACCTTTACCAATGAGATGACTTGCAAGTTCCCCTTCGGCAGGTTCGATTATGTGGTTGCCATAAGATTTTAGTAACTCTATATTTCTTTTTGTTGAAGGGTGAGCCATCATATCAAGGTCCATAGCTGGAGCAATAAACACTGGAGCCTTTGCTGATAGATAAGTTGTAATGAGCATATTATCAGCAACACCATTAGCCATCTTTGCAATAGAGGATGCTGTTGCAGGAGCTATAACCATAGCATCAGCCCACAATCCTAAATCAACATGACTATGCCATTCGCCACTGTTTGCGGTAAAAAATTCACTGACTACAGGTTTCCCACTTAATGCTGATAATGTCACTGGAGTAATAAATTCTTTTCCCGAAGGAGTTATTACAACTTGCACTTCAGCGCCAGCTTTAACTAATAATCTTAAAAGTGACACAGATTTGTAGGCCGCAATGCCACCCGAAATGCCTAATATGATGTGTTTGCCTTTCAGCATTGTTTTGAACGTAATTTAATATTAGTGAATACGTCTTTTGTGTTTTGAGGAAAGTCACCTTGCATAATCCAGCTATAATAACCGATATCTTTCTTCAAAACCTCTTCAACGAGTTGCCCTTTATACTTGCCAAAGTTGATTATCTCTTGTCGGTTCTCGTTGTAGATAATACGTCCTGCAAGATCTACATTGCGAGTTTGTGATGAAAATTCCGACAATGCCTCCATGTCGTTTGGAAGGTCGTCATACATGTCAAGTTGTGCTTTCAATACCTCGTACGTTGCGCGTGTGTCAGCATTTGCAGAATGTGCGTCAGTCAAATCTTTGCCACAATAAAATTTATATGCTGCAACAAGAGTGCGTTGCTCTTTCTTGTGGAAGATTGTTTGCACATCAATGAAACGAGGTTTAGTAAAGTCAAATTTCACGCCAGCGCGTTGAAATTCTTGGTCAAGCATTGGTACATCAAATCTATTAGAATTAAATCCCGCAATGTCACAACCAGTGAAACTTTG
Organism: Muribaculaceae bacterium; assembly: GCA_017424575.1. Lineage (GTDB taxonomy): Bacteria > Bacteroidota > Bacteroidia > Bacteroidales > Muribaculaceae > RGIG4079. The sequence goes on along the minus strand of JAFOYQ010000161.1, from coordinate 3,445 downwards.
AGCAAGGTCTTTTGCAATTTCCTTAAATGTGCGACAGTTTGCAACATCTTCATCAGTGATGTGATGCACAGCAGTTGCCTCTTCAGGAATATGCATTTCGGGATTGATGCGCAAAGTGCGTTCTTTCTCTTCGCCGTTGGGCATAATCTTAATCATTGAAATCTCCACGATACGATCGGTTGTAATGTTCGTACCGGTAGTTTCAAGGTCAAAAAATATGATGGGCTTTTTTAGGTTTAATTCCATTATCAATCAGTTAGAATTCTGCAACTGTCATTGGCATGAGCAACATCAATAACTCGCTATTTTCTTTATCTTCCGATGGTAAGAATACACCTGGACGACTTGGGTCAGAGAGTGAAATCACGATGTCGTTAGTAGGCAATGTGCCGAAGATTTCAATCAAGTATGGCGCGCTGAAACCAATTACCATTTCTTCGCCATTGAAATCGCAAGGGATAGATTCTCTTGCAGATGTTTGGAAATTATTATCTTGAGCTTTAAGAATTACTTCATTAGGAGTGAGTTTGAATTTAATCAAACCATGGCCTGGGTCAACGAATACACCCACACGACGCACTGCGTTGAGGAATGATTGACGGTCAACAGAGAGGCGATATGGATTGTTAGTTGGGATTACGCGATTGTAATCGGGGAAATTGCCCTTGATGAAGCGACAGTTGAATGTGAATGATGCACTTTCAAATGTTGCGCTTTTAGGTTCGATAGTTACATCAACAGTTTCTTCTTTTGCAAAAACATTTTTCAATACTGTTGCAGGCTTGATAGGGAGAATGCATGAACCTTCTACACCAGGTGCTGATAGCGCGTTGCGATATTTAACGAGTTTGCGAGTATCGGTAGCAACGAAAGTGATAGCATCTGGTTTAATATCCCAAAGGATACCCATCATTTGAGGACGAAGGTCGTCGTTACCAACAGCAAATAAAGTGTTGTCAATGCCATCAATGATTTGTTTTGTTGGGCATGTAAATTCAAGACGACCCATATCTTCGTTATCATCATTGTTTGATGGATATTCATTGCCATTGAGTGCGATGAGGCTGTAGTTTCCACTTGGGTATGTAATTTCAACGGCCAAGTTAGGTGCGATTTCAAAAGTAATACCTTGGTCGGGCATCTCTTTTAATAGGTCTACGAGACGACGAGCATCAATACAGAATTTGCCTTCACCCTCAGCTTCAGTAACTGGAACACGTGCTGTTAGTGTGTTCTCGAGGTCAGATGCAGTAATAGTCAATTGGTTCCCTTCAAGAGTGAAAAGGAAATTGTTGAGAATCGCCAATGCATTTTTTGAATTGATAACTTTGCTTACTGAAGAAACATAGTTATAGAGCGTTTTGCTCGGTACGTTGAATTTCATATTATAGCTATATTTTTAGATTATTATTTACGTATTTATTAATTTACAAATATAGGAATTTTTGTTGAGAAAGATTGTATCAAGTTGTTAATTTTTTGCGTGAAAAACACGTTTTTTATACAATCGAGATTAAGTGTCGCTTAATTTTGTAAAATGCATTAAAAATAACAAGGGGACGCTAATCAATAGCGTCCCCTTGTTATGGGTATTTTTTGTTGGATATTTTACCAAATTACAACTCGTTCAGATGCTGGTCTAAACATTTTGTCGCCCTCTTTTATGTTGAATGCTTTGAAGAATTCTTCAAGGTTAGGCAACGTGCCATTTACGCGCCAACGACCAAGTGAGTGTGGGTCGGTTTTTGTACGAGAAAGGATTTCTTCATCACGGATATTTCCAGCCCACACATTAGCGTATGCAAGATAGAAGCGTTGTTCGGGTGTGAAGCCGTCGATATCAATACGTTCTTTGTCTTTGAGCGAATTTTGATAAGCAGTATAAGCTACGCGCAAACCACCTTGGTCGGCAATGTTTTCGCCAAGCGTGAAGCGGCCATTTGCGTGAGTGTCGCCAAGAACAACAATGCTATCAAATTGAGCAACAAGAATATCTGCTAATTTGTTGAATGCTTCAGCATCTTCAGCTGTCCACCAGTCTTTAAGGTTGCCATCTTTGTCAAATTGACGACCTTGATCATCAAATCCGTGAATCATTTCATGACCAATAACGACACCGATTGCTCCATAGTTGAGAGCATCATCAGCTTCAGGGTCAAAGAATGGAGCTTGGAGGATACCAGCAGGGAAGCAAATCTCATTTGAAAGTGGACTATAATATGCGTTTACTGTTTGAGGAGGCATATACCAACGTGATTTGTCAACGGGTTTTCCATAATCAGCAAGACTAAAATCAACATTATGTTTGATAGCAGCCTTTACATTGTCCCAATATGATTTGCTTGGGTCGATTGTTAAGTCAGAGTAGTCGCGCCATTTGTCGGGGAAGCCAATTTTCACTGTAAATGTCGACAATTTTTCATGTGCTTTAGCTTTAGTAGCATCGCTCATCCAAGTTAGGTTGTCAATATGTTGACCAAGAGCTGTTTTGAGATTATCAACAAGCTCAAGCATCTTGTCCTTAGATGATTGTGGGAAATATTTTTCAACATAGAGTTGACCTACAGCTTCACCAAGCATATTGTTAGGAATACTCAATGCGCGTTTCCAACGTGGTTGGATTTGTTGTACACCTGAAATAACTTTAGAAAGTTCAAAGTTTGCATTGATGAAGTCATCGCTAAGGAAGTTGGCTGCTGAAGAAATGTATCCAGCAACAAGATAATCTTGCAATGCTTGGATGTCAGCGTTTTTCAATATGTTATCTACTGCTGCGAGTGATTTAGGTTGACCAATAACTACGGTGTCAACATCTAAGCCTTGTTTTTGGAAATAGCGACGAAGATCTACATTAGGATATTGTTTGCATACATCTTCTACTGCCATTGGGTTATAACTAGCCATAGGATCACGCAATTCTTCACGAGTCATTGCGGCTTTAGCCAATTCGGTCTCAATATTCATTACATTGTCAACTACACGTTGTTGTGCTACACTATCATAACCAACAAGACCAGTAATGTTCTTAATGAAAGATTTATATGCTTCGCGAATAGCATTAGTATTCTCATTGTCTTCGAGATAGTAGTCTCTATCGCCAAGACCAAGACCACCTTGTTGCCAATACATGGTGTTCATATTAGAATTCATCATGTCGGCATCAACCCCTGTGCCGAAGAAAGCATCAACTCCAATCATCGTTGCCATAAGATCGATTAGGTCTTCACGTTTTGTGTTGTTGATAGTTTCGACATCTTTCAATATGGGAGTTGCACCTTGTTCGTTAAGGCGAACGCTGTCCATACCCATTGCGTATAGATCTCCGATTTGTGGAACCATTCGCTGAGCTCATCCGTATAATATTTGCCGGTGAAGGTCTGTACGGTGATGGTTTCCGCCTTGTTGGAATCTTCATTGAATAAGAGCATGGTCAGAAGATAGTAAC
>JAFOYQ010000160.1 GCA_017424575.1 Muribaculaceae bacterium | reverse complement strand
GCCCATTTGAAAGGAATGTAAAGCCGCTCCTGTAATATGCCTCTTAGATTTGTCGATAAAGCCAGTTTAGTTTACTCCTATTCTATATATACATTGGACTAAACTAAACCACTAAATTTAATAGTAATCGGAGGTGCAATTTCAACTCCAATTAAAGGCCATTTTACCATGCAACGAAATGCAAATATTGAGCAAACGAGCGAGATAAACAAAGATTTCTTTGTTATTTCACAGCGAGTGAAGCAAATATTCGCTGTTTACTGCAAATATGCTAAAAATTCTAAAAAAAGTGCGTTTTTGCAGATTTTATGAGTTTCTTTGCAAAAATACTGTCCCCAGTCTGTCCCCCGAATACACTTTTGTCCTTCGGAGAGATTTTGTAGGATACTGAATATTAAATATTTATAGTATGTATTTTACTTTTTGTGTGGGCAAATAAAAACTCTGCATCGGGAAATAAACCGACTTTATCATCAGCTATCGCCTATACTACCACTATCACAGAGATTTTCCCGAATTTGCAATTAGGTAAAAAGAGGTGAAATGGAGTGCAATGAACTGCATCTGACATAGAATGAAAAGTGTTCTACTTTTATTCAAAAGGTGTTAATTATCGGTGGCATAAACAAAGATTTTCAAGGCAGATTTAATCTGCCTTTTTCTTTTTATATTGCATAATATTCAACTTATAGTATTACCATATTTATTTGCCTATTCTCATATTCCCGTTCTAACTTCCCTTTATATATTTTTTCTTCCCCCAAATATTTCCACCTAAAAATCAGCACATTAAGCCACAAAACATCCAAACTTATCAACAAAACTGTTTTTTACTTCACTTTTTATATGTTATATTGCTCTTTATTTTATAATTTTGTAATATAAAGAATATTTTATAGTTATACTGGAAATATGCCCAATACAAATAACTCAATCAAAGAACTACCTTATGATAAGCACTCTGCTATAAGCATCTATGAGTATAGCAAGGGCTTATTAGGTAAAAGTTTGCGTGAGTTTGTCTATGACGGATATTCCCAACGAGAAGGGAAAGGCGGAATAGGACAAATGGTTGAGAATTTGTATTTTTTATTGGAAACAAATAACAACCCTGAAGCAGATTTTTCATCTGCAGGAATGGAACTCAAATGCACGCCTCTAAAATTGGCTAAAAACAATGATTATTTAATTAAAGAGCGTTTGGTGTGCAATATGATTAATTATAAAGAGGTTGTTAATGAGGATTTTGAACATTCGCATTTCTATATAAAATGTCAGTTGATGTTGCTGATATTTTATCTGCATAAAAAAGGCTATGATAAACTAGATTTTGAGTTTATCTTTTCAGTACTTTGGAAACTGCCTGAAAAAGATTTGCTAATTATACGCCAAGATTATGAAACTATAATAGAAAAGATTCGTCGAGGTGAGGCGCATTTATTGTCGGAAGGCGATACAATGTATCTTGGAGCATGCCGTAAGGGACAAAAAGGCGATAGTCTTATGGAACAACCATATTCAACTGAAGGTGCGCCACGAAGAGCTTTTAGTTTGAAAATGGCTTATATGCGAACTGTTTTGCAGTATGTTTTAGATAGTAAACAAAGTGCTACAGTTAATTTTACAATACAAAAAAATGAGTTAGTCTCAGAAAAAGAACTCAGTAAGTCAAATTTTGATGAGATACTACTTAATCGGATAAAACCATATCTTGGTAAAGATTATCATATAATTGCAAATGAAAAAGGAGTTGATATATCTAACAATCCCAAAAATAAGTTTGCAATGATTACCAATGCTATTTTAGCTTCGGGAAAATGCTCAAATATAAATCGTTCAGAAGAGTTTGTTAAGGCAGGCCTAACAATGAAAACGATTAGAGTCCAACACAATGGAACTATCAAAGAAGCAATGTCTTTTGAAAATATAGACTATATTGAGGTAGCTGATTGTGAAGATTGGTTTGAATCGCGACTATACGAATTATTTTCTAGCCGATTTATGTTTGTAGTATATAAAGAACAACATCAAAATCAAGGCGATTATGTGCTAGATGATGTATTCTTTTGGACAATGCCTCAAAAAGATTTGACTCAAGCTGAAGAATATTGGAAGCACATAAAAGAGAACATCATAAACGACCATTTTTCGGAAGAATATTGGTGGAAAGCTAAAGATAGAAAGAACTTCCATGTGCGACCTAAAGCACAAAAGTCAAGCGACTTATCTCCAACTCCGAACGGAGGTTGGGCGAAAAAATTTTGTTATTGGTTTAACAATGACTATGTACGAAACATTATAGATGAAAGACAAAAATAATATGAGCATAGAAAATCAGAATATCCGTGTTGTAGAACTATTTGCAGGTGTAGGAGGATTTCGCATCGGCTTAGAAGGTGCATCAGATGCTTACCAAACTATATGGAATAACCAATGGGAACCTTCGACTAAACACCAAGATGCATCATTGGTATATCGTGCTCGTTTTGGAAGTAAGGAACATTCAAACAACGACATTTGCACTGTTCCTACAAATGAAATTCCCGACCATGACCTTTTAGTTGGAGGCTTCCCATGCCAAGACTATTCTGTTGCCGCAACACTTAGCCGATCTGGAGGCATTGAAGGGAAAAAAGGTGTACTTTGGTGGCAAATTTATCGCATATTAGAAGAAAAAGGCGATAACCGACCTAACTATCTATTCCTTGAAAATGTAGATAGATTACTAAACTCACCTGCATCACAACGAGGGCGTGACTTTGCTATCATATTAGCATCTTTGTCTGATTTAGGATATATTGTTGAGTGGCGAGTTATTAATGCTGCAGATTATGGCATGCCACAAAGACGCCGTAGGACTTATATTGTAGGATATAAAAAACAATGTGTCGTTGCAAAACAAATTGAGGATGCGAAGAATTGGCTTTTTTATGATGGCGTAATGGCAAAGGCCTTTCCTTTCACTCAAAAGGGAAATAGTATTTCAGAATTTGAAATAACAGGAAGCATTAAAGAGGTTTCGGATAATTTTAATAAAGGGAAAAAAGATAGTCCTTTTGGTACTGCCGGAATTATGATTGACCGCAACATCCTTTCAGTAGATTCGATTGCTTCATATGACGGCACAATTCAAACTTTAGGCAATATTTTAGTTGATGAAGAATTTGTTCCCGAAGAGTTTTATATCTCTGATGAAGATTTACCCAAATGGCAATATGAAAAAGGGGCAAAAAAAATAAATCGAGTTTCGAAAGAGGGTTACGAATACGTATTCTCAGAAGGAGGTATGGCTTTCCCCGATTATATAGATCGAGCATCACGCACGATAATAACAGGAGAGGGTGGAACTGCTCCGTCAAGATTTAAGCATGTAGTAAAAACTCCATCAGGAAGACATCGCAGACTCATTCCAATAGAATTGGAACGACTCAATATGTTCCCCGACAATCATACATATCATCCCGAGGTTTCCGACGGAAAAAGAGCATTTCTTATGGGAAATGCCTTGGTTTGTGGAATCGTGGAAGCAATAGGAAAAAGTCTATATCGAGCAATCTATAATGAAGAGCCTACTTCGTCAAATCCGATATATACAAAACGAGATAAACAACCAGTATTTAAATTTGACTTGTTTGCAGAAGACAATCTAAATCTAGTAGTAAATGCTCCAAAGAAAACCTATAAATTAGATGAAACAAAACATCTTTTGATTGGGTTAGTTAAACTTGACAATCAAGATTATTTCTTGGATGGCGCTCCTAGCAAAATATATTATACAGGCAAAACAAAAGCATTCCCATCTACAATCGCACTAAACAAACTTTACTACTTTATGCCATACATAAAAGGCAAAGGAGTTAAGGACCTATATCTTATTCGAGTAGCACGAATTGGTAACAAAGCCGAGATAAACAAATCAAGTAAGGACACTGCACCTCGTTTAGTTTTTGAACTTGAATATCTTGAAAGTTTGCCTGAATATAAACCGATTAAATTAAATATATTCAATACATTTAGAGACACAGTGTTGGGAAGTGTGCTGTAGAGTTGATTCTATATTGATAAATTGGTGATAAAATAAAGAGCCTACAAAAACTAATTATGACACAATCAGTTATCTCTAAAAAACGATTTTCTAATGACACAACAATATTACGAAAAATACAGCAATTTCTCTCCTATACTCAATACGGCAAATGTATTGATGAGAGGACGGGGTTATAATGAGGTTTGTGATATAATAGCAGATTCCCAAATATCAATCGTCAATACAGACTATGACAATTGGAATGCTGGCACATTCGTATACACGGTATATGTAAACTTATCTGTGAAAAAATATTCAACATTAACCTCTGAAAAAGTTGCAGAAGCGGAAAAGATATTTGGTGAATCTTTAAATGAAGTTTCTGGAGATAGTAATAGTTATTTCCTAGCTAAGATAACTCCTATACTGAGTAATACCGATATTGACTGGGGGGCAATAGGTGGAGAGGCTGGGAAAAGTAAACTTTTGCAAAGTATTGAAACCGTGAGAAACATAATGATATCTGTTGCGACTGGCGGAAACAATATTCAAGATGAAAATGATAGATATCAAAAACTGCACGGTGAGATTGTGATAAATTGCAAAAAACTAAATTTAGTTTATAATAACACCTTTGGAAATTTGTGGGATTGGTATAGAAAATGGAAAACCGATTTTCCAACATGGCAAGGACGAAGAGCTTATATTCATGAACTTTTTTCGCCAACACTTGCATATTTTGAAGAAATAGAACCTGCTCAAAACATAGATACATTGGTTGAATTAACTGAGTGGGAGAGAATAGAAAGGACTATTCTAAAAATCAAAAAGGAGACTAGCTTAGCTAAGGATGAAGAAGATTTTCAGGGAATAGGGTTATTATGCCGAGATGTTATTATATCTTTAGCACAAGCGGTCTATAACCCATTAATTCATGGAGAAACTGATGAAAATGGAACGCACATAGGGGCTTCTGACGCAGTTAGAATGTTGACGAACTACATAAACTATACATTGCATGGCAAGGATAATAAAGAATTGAGAGACTATATAAAAACTGCAAATGCCATAGCGAACCGGTTAACACATAAAAGGAGTGCAACTAAAAAAGATATGTTATTAACGATGTCTTCAACAATTTCGCTGATTAACTTTATTGGAATTATCGAAGAAAAATATTAGGAAATAAACATGTATTGTAAAACGATGATAGCCATAATCGTCCAATATACAAATTGAAAAAATATGCTTATGATTATACTTCGATTAGATTCTATAATCGACTGAAATAATATAGTAAATTCTAATGGACACCTCGTGAATATTCTCACGAGGTGTCCTGTTGTTAATCACGACATTATAAAACCATACTAACAATCCTCACTCTCTTTTTTCTTGATAAATAGAGTTAAACTGAACATTTTTAATACTTATTATGTTTCCATAAAAAACAAATAAATAATTAAATATTAAAGAAGAACAAAACTTTAAATTCTTATTTTATGAAAAAAGAAAAATTACAAACATTAGATTCAATTTATCTAGAGATGAATATTGCTTATTATGGCAACAATGAGCCAAAAATGAAAAAACTATTTAATCAATTTGAGCACAACTATCCAGAATATATTCAACAAATGCAATGTAATATTATTTCAGTATTTAAAGAGCATAACGAAGAGCATTGTTTCCCTTGGCCTATTGATTTTATGAGTGGCTACATGTTACGTTACAACATTAAAGGGTGCTTAAAAACTATTGAATCTATGTTTATTATAAATAATTATCAAACGATTTCTTCTCAGAGTATTCAAACACTATATTTTCCTAAAACACCATTTTCACCTTCCGACATATTGTACGAAAAACAAATGCCTAACGACGAATCAGTAACAACTAAAGCTTTACGTGTTTCAGATTTATTGTCAGTCATAAAATACTCTACGCAAGTTCTTGAAATTATACATCCAACCAAAAGAACTTCAGCTATAAACGACACAATCACTGGACTACAAAGCATTGAATTAGCTCTTAACAATAAACCTCAAGACAACCCCATTAATAAATCTTTTCATATAATTAATAGTGTTTTATCCTCAATAGTAAAGCATAACTTAGAAAACGACTCTGATAAACAAAAAGTTGCAACTATGGGGATTCTAATAGACCTTGCAATTGATTTCTTTGTAAAAAAATAATTTGTCTTACATTCATATCTTCCCTTAATTTCAAAGTGCCATTTTGGCTCTTTGGATGGCACTGTGAAATTTTATTTATTAGGAACTATCAATAATACGCCTCTTAATATTGATAAATATTTGCTATTTTTGTAGTCAAACGAAATTATGGAAATAGTCAATCTGCTACATTTTGAGAATCGAGGTGAGTTGAGGCGGTGGTTGGAGGCTAATCACTGCGTTGAAAGGGAATGTTGGGTGGTGACTTATCGCAGTAAGAATCCTCCTGAGTGGGCTGCTATTCCATACATTGATGTGGTTGAGGAGGCTCTTTGCTTTGGTTGGATAGACAGCACGCTAAAAAAATTACCCGATGGTAGGTTGGCTCAACGTCTATCGCCTCGTCGCAAAAACAGCCATTGGACAGATCTTAACAAGCAACGTTGCATCGACCTCGAAAAACGAGGATTAATGACCGATGCCGGCAGACGTGCTTTTGAAAAGGCTATAAATAATACTTGAGAACAATAATTCTCAATTTTCTCTCAACTCCAATATGGTTGTACGATTACAACCTTTTTCGCAACATTTTGTCAGATTTCTACTGCGTATAAAATAAGGATGCTCACTTGATGTGGCATCCTTATTTATATATACAGGTGTATTTTACCTTGATTTAGCCTTTCAACCATGTGTGGCGGGCTACACTGTAGATAGGCACAAAGGGGAGAATAAGTGGTGTACGAGAGATATATGCTTGAAATTCGGGGATAGAGCCATACACTTCGGTTTGTCGCAATTCGAGGCGACGAGCACCACTAAACATCACATATACAATGCCGATATAGCCCAACGATGCGATAACCCATTGCCACACGCTACAACATGCACCAAAACATATCACAAAACTACCTGTCCACATCAACACTTCGCCGAAGTAGTTGGGACAACGTACAATGCGATACAATCCTGTATCAACATAACGATGTGGATTCACTTTCTTGGTAGCGCTCTTTTGTGCATCGGCAACCATTTCGATTAGCACACCCAATGTTGCCAATACTGCGCCAATCCATGCCCACACTTCGTTCACAGCCAATCCCTCTTTGAGGTTATCGAGATAGAAAACCGCAGGACTCATCTGCCCAACATACAGCAACGCACACGATATCCATATCATAAACATTACGAATATAGGTTTGCGAGCTGTATTTTCGGGCTGATATAGAATTTTCTTATACGACGCCGACTTGCGCTCACGAATAAAGAGATACAATGCAAGACGAATGCCGTAAACAAACAACACTCCACACAATATTGCCACTGGGAGAGTAATTTCATTCCAATACATGGCAACCGTAGCAATTGATAGTGCCGAGATTGACAATCCATAACCAATACTAAAAAAGTAGATAAAGTAAAACCAACCTACCGATGATACGATAAACGATACCACTAAAAAGATTAACAAGTATGACATAATAGAAAAAATTTAAGTTTACATATACCCACAAAGTAACAAAAACTTATTTATATCATAAAATATATTTGGACAATAATGAATATAATAAAAACACATTATCTCCTTAGTTGTTTAGAAACTACTAATAAAAACACGAATTTCAATATGTTGCCAATATAACCACGCATATTACTTGCGTACCTCAGACTTTTTTCATAAATTTGTGTTTAAGTTACAAATCATAAAAAAATCAATACCGTCTAATTTATGAAAATTCTCCACACTAGTGACTGGCATCTTGGTCACACGCTTTACAATTACGACAGAATGGAAGAACAATCAGACATGCTTCGCCAAATGGTGGAAATTGTCAAAGTTCACCAACCCGATTTATTCTTGTTGGCAGGTGATGTATTTCACACTTCTCAACCATCGTCAGCTGCACAAAAGATGTTTGCCGAAGCATTGGTGGCTATCCATGATGCCAATCCTCAAATGACAATTGTCGCTACCGCAGGAAACCACGACAGCAGTTCGAAACACGAAATTTTTCGCACCCCATGGGAAGCGTTGAAGGTTTACACCATTGGCAATCTTTCAAAAGAAAATCTCGACGATCACATCATCGAAATTCCAGGCAAAGGGTATGTTGTAGCAGTTCCTTATGCTTATGAACGCAATATTCCCGACGGATTTTTCCAACAACTTCTTGATACCGTTGCCGCAAAAAATAGCGAGAACCTTCCAGTCATTATGACTGCCCACACCACAGTAAAAGGCTGTGATTTCACAGGACACGACAACTCCACTGAAAACACTATTGGTGGTATCGACTCTATTGATATCAAAGAAATGGGCGAAGGGTATGACTACCTCGCTCTTGGTCATATTCACCACGAACAATTTGTACACACTGGCAAACACAATGTGAGATATAGCGGCACACCTATTGCCGTAAGTTTTGACGAAAATTATCCACATTCAGTCAGCATCGTTGACATTGCAAAGCATGGAGATCGTCCTTCTATCGAAAAAGTAGCGATTAAAAACTGCCACCCATTAGTGACACTCCCCATCGAAGGATTAGCAACTTGGGATGAGGCTAAAAAACTCTTCGCCGATTTTCCCAACGACATTCCCGCTTACATACGTCTCAATGTTGAAGTGGACGATATGCTCCCACCCAATGCCAACAATGAGGCTCGCGCAATAGCCAATGGCAAAGAGTGCAAATTTTGCATCATCAACACCAAACGCAAAGAAAGAGTGAAGACCGAGGCAAAAGCCCTTTCGATTCAAGAGTTTCAAGCCGAATCCCCTCTCGACATAGCAATGCACTATGCCAATGATAAAAATCGTGCATTTGACGATGAAATAAAAGACCTTTTCAACGAAGTAATTAGAGTTATAAACGAAGAAGCACGCAACAAATAATCAAGGAGGATTTGACTATGAAATTTCAAAAACTTACAATACACAACATCGCATCAATCGAAGATGCAGTTATCAACTTTGACGCACAACCATTAGCCGACAGTGAGGTATTCTTAATCACTGGCAAAACCGGTTCGGGGAAATCTACCATCCTCGACGCAATTTGCCTTGCCCTTTTTGCCAACACTCCTCGACTTGAGGGTACAAACATGCAAGGAAACACCTCCGACAATGACAATATAACCATTAAAGACCCTCGTCAACTCATGCGCCGAAACACAGGAGAAGCATTTGTCGAACTCACCTTTGTCGGCAGCAACAATGTTCCCTACAAAGCGACTTGGAGCATCCACCGAGGGCATAATAAAGCCGAGAACAAAATACAAGGTAAAAATTGGACTCTCGAAAACCTCTCTACTGGCAATATTCTCACCAAGGATAAAGAGATTCAAGCAGAAATTGCACAAGCAATAGGGCTCGATTTTAGTCAATTTTCTCGCACAACAATGTTGGCTCAAGGCGAATTCACTCGTTTCTTAAATAGCAAAGACGACGACAAAGCCGCAATTCTTGAAAAGATTACAGGGGTTGATATCTATTCAAAAATTGGCGCCAAAACATACGCTATCACTGGCGAGAAAAAACGCGAATGGGAAAATGCAACGCAACTCATCGAGGGGATAAAACTTCTCTCCGACGAAGATATTACGGTTCGTAATGAGAGTCTGAAAGAGATTGATGATGATTTAGTAAAGGCTCAAAAGGCTCACTCTAATAACATCGTCAAACGCGAATGGCTTAACAAAAGCGAAGACCTTGCCCAACAAATAGCCAACATCGAGATAAGTCTAAAGCAAGCCATTGAAGCAACCAATAGCGACGAATTCAAAAGAAAAGAACAACTCGTTGCCGACTGGAATGCTACTATTGAGGCTCGCAAATGGTTGACCGACAAAAACGACTCCCAAAAAGTTCAAGCCGAGAACAAGAAGCAACTCTCATCGTTAACTCAAGAGTTTGAAAACTTATTGAATGGAGTTCTCCAAGAAGAACAAGAATTGAGCGAAATTCAACAAAAAATCGCCTCAATCAACACATTCCTTACAGCAGCAAGCCATAAAGTCCATGCCTACGAAAATATCCAAACTATCAAAAGCCTTCTCTATGCGATAACCAGTGGTCGCACGATGATTGTGGATAAAAACCGCGAGTTATCACATGAGAACGAAAAACTCTCTGTTACACTCATTCCAGCTCTAACCGAGGCTCAAAACCGATTAAAACTTATCGCCGATACTCTAAAGGAAAAAGAGGAAGCAATCGTAGCACAAGAGAAAACTCTCGAATCGCTTAACATCCCTCTTGCAAGAGCCTCACGTGACAACGAAAGAGATAAAGTAAGCAATATAAATACTGCAAAATTACACCTCAACAACCTCGATAAAGTAAAAGCCGACATTGAAAATCGACGTCAAAAACTTGCCTCTCAACTCGACAATCTTAACAAGAAGAGAAGCGAGGCCGACTCTATGCTCCAACCTCTTCAAAAAGCATTGGAAGAATGGAACCAAAAGAAAACCGAATACGACAAGCAACGCGACACCATCGATAAGTTTGCCATAGATCTTCGTGCCAAACTACACATGGGCGACACTTGCCCTATATGCCGCCAAAAGATTGAGGTCGAAATTCCCATTGAGGAAAATTTGGCAGCACTTATTAGTGGCATAAAAAAGACTGCTGATGATGCTGAACTATACTACAAACAACTTGAAGAGAAAAAGAATAAAATCGATGCCGAAATCAAAGCTGAGTCAGCGAGATATGATGACGAGTTGAAATCGTTAAACAACGACACCACTGTTGCCAACGCCACTCGTCAAGCCCTCGAAGCGTGCACAGCATTTGGAATTGACATCGCCGACACCGCTTCGGCACTATCGGCTCTTGAAGCATTAGAAAAACTTGCTGCTGAAAATATTGCTAAACTTGATGCCGAGATTTCTAATGGAGAAAAACTCGAAGATACAATTAAAACACTTCGTAAGGAGGCAAACAATATTAGAATCGAGTTTGATGATACAACCAAAAAGTTACAAAATGCCGATAAGAGTGTAAATGACTGCAAACATAGCATTGAGACAGCTAAAGCACTCATCAAAGCCAAGCAAAACGAGGTTGATGAAACAACAAAGCAAGCCAAGGAACTCATAACATTCAGCAATGAATGGGAAAGCAACCCAACTACCTTTGCCAACCAACTCAACGACGAAGCAACCGAGTATAGCAAACGTTTGGCAGAGAAACAAGAATTGGAAAACAAGTTACAAAATGCCGATTCTAATTTGAATAACCTCAAAAATATTATCTCAACCATCATCGACAAAATGCCTCAATGGAGCAATCTCAAACCCACCAACGGCAAAAAAGTCGCAAATATTCTCACTTGCGCCAGCAGCATCAATTCAGATGCAGCAGCTACCATATCACGCCTAAAAGAAGCGAAAGAAAAAATATCACAATATAACCAACAACTCGACTCGTTCTATGCTACAAACAATATTGATTCTCAACGACTCAATATCCTTTGCAACTACAATAACAACGACATTCATGGAATAAATAATAAACTCATCGAGTGTCACAACCAAGTAGTTGCAAAAAAGTCTCTATTTGAAGACAAAACAAAAGAGTTACAAAAACACCAACTTTGCAAGCCACAAATTGATGATTGCGACACCGTTGAATCACTCAACAGTCAAATCGAACTCCTTGTAGCTCACATCAACACCTTGAGCGAGAAGAAAGGTGGCATCATCCAAGAACTCAAAGCAAACGAAGACAACAAAAAACGCATTGGAGCACTCAAGGACGATGCCGACAAAAAAATGAAAGAATATCACAAATGGGTGCGATTAAATGAGCTTATCGGCTGTAGCGATGGCAAAAAATTCAGAAAAATTGCCCAAAGTTATGTATTGAACAGCCTAATCACTTCGGCTAATAGCTACATGAAGACATTAACCGACCGATACACCCTAAAGGTAGAGCCTGGCACATTTGTCATCTCGCTCGAAGACGCCTATCAAGGTTATGTTACGCGTTCAGCAAGCACCATTTCGGGTGGCGAAAGTTTCCTTGTATCCCTCTCGTTGGCATTGGCACTCAGCGATATAGGCCAAACACTCTCAACCAACATTCTGTTTATCGACGAAGGATTTGGCACACTCAGTGGCGAACCACTACAAAATGCTATCAACACCCTTCGCTCATTACACTCTAAATCGGGACGCCACGTGGGAATTATCTCACACGTCGAAGAACTCAAAGAGCGCATTCCAGTGCAAATACAAGTGATACAAGAAGGGCAAAGTTCAAGTAGCCAAGTCAAAATCATACCCGAGGTTAACGCTTAAGAGAAAATACAATCCCCAATAATACACAAGGAGCAACCAACATTGGCTGCTCCTTGTGTATTTCAATGATGTTGCAGAAAAATATTATTCGCTACTTAATCGAGTCAGTGGAAGTAACTTTGGTCGATTTTTTGCGGGAGTATTTAGCATAGGCTTTGGCAAGGCGGGTGTGGTAGCCACGTGAAGCGTAGCTGGGTCCGTTATATCGAGAGGCAAATGCTGCCCAGTTTTTTGTCTTGAGATATTTCACGAGTTTGCTCGATTCGATAAAGTTGGCAAAGAGGTCAAGTTGATCGCGTTCGGAACGGCTCATGAGCATAAAAAACTCATCAGCGTCTTTGGCGCCACAAAGTTTCCAGTTAAATCCCCCTATCTGAAACATCCCCCAGAAACTGCTATAAATACCAAGCGTGTTGTCTACATCGCGGAGGGCTTCAAATCGTGCCCATTCGGCACCTTGTTGCGAGCCATATTTCTTTTTGCTTGCTCCCCAAATTTCGGGGTGTGATTTGCGATATTTTGAGAGGGTTACCCCACATTTTTTTGCAAATTTATTCACTATGGTCATGTCATAGTTGATGAGCGGTTTGCCTGGCGCCCAAAAACCTTTATTAGCGCGTCCGGCTTCAATTTCCACTACGGCTCTGATTGCCGCAGGTTCTACACCAAGGCGCACAGCAACTTCGTCATAGTCTTTTTGAGTGAGTTTGTCGGCACGATAGGCTGTGGTATCAACCACTGTGTCGATAGCGATGCTATCGAGCAACGAGTCAACAGCGATAGAGTCGCACACAATCGAATCACACGATTGTGATGTGTCGTTACAAGCGAAACTTGATGATGAAATTATAACTAATGAAATTAATAACGGAAGAAATAATAGTTTTTTCATCGATAATTGATTTGGTTGATAATTGAATGGAGTCCCATTCTTAGTGTCTTTGAGCGACTCCCCCTATTTGAGGTCAAACAGAGGGAGTTACGTCAAAGATATTTTATAAAATTACCTTACTTTTTTAAGTCGGCAACTTTTTTCAATACGAGAGTAAGTTGTCCCCAGAAACGCTCTACTGCAGGGATGTGCATACGTTCTTTTGGAGAGTGTACGTCTCTCAATGTTGGGCCAAATGACACCATGTCAAGGTGTGGATACTTTTGTAGGAATAGACCACATTCAAGACCTGCGTGGATAGCCTTAATTGCTGGAGTGATGCCGTAGAGTTCTTTGTAAGCATCGCGAGCGATTTCCATAATAGGTGATTTCATATTTGGAGCCCATCCTGGATAACCATCGCCATGAGTAACATTAGCACCAGCGAGAGCAAACACGGCTTCTACTTGGTAAGCGATATCCCATTTGCGTGAGTCAACCGAACTACGTTGGCTTGTAGTTACGAGGATTTCTTCATTTGGAAGCATCTTCACTGAAGCAAGGTTGGTAGAAGTTTCTACTAAGCCCTCGAGATCGCGGCTCATTGAAATAACTCCATGAGGAGCACAATAGAGAGCATTGATAAGACGCATTGCTGTATCATTGTCAATGCAATATTCAGGAGCGTCAACGCTTTCGAGCGTGAGTTTTAGATCAGGTTCTATGCCAGCATATTCAAATTCTACGTCGGCGATATAGTTATTGAATGCGATGCGAACAGCCTCTTTAGTTGCTTTATCAACGCCAATAACAGCCGATGCAGCACGAGGAATTGCATTTCGGAGGTTACCACCTTCGATTTGAGCTAAAGTCAACTCTTGTGTTTTAGCCACTTGCCACAAGAAGCGAGCAAGAAGTTTATTGGCGTTAGCACGACCTAAGTGAATGTCGCAACCTGAGTGTCCACCTTGACCATCAGCAACGGCAATTTTAAGATATTGTTTGTCTTGAGGAGCAACTTGTTGTGTATACTTGAATGTGCAAGTAGTGTCAACACCCCCAGCGCAACCCACAAAGATTTCAGCATCATCTTCAGAGTCGAGATTGAGAAGGATTGAACCTGAAATCATACCTTCGCCAAGATTGTTTGCACCAGTCAAACCAGTTTCTTCATCGACGGTAAACAACGCTTCGAGTGGACCATGAACGAGAGTATCATCAACCAATGCTGCAAGAGCACCAGCCATACCTATACCGTTGTCGGCGCCAAGAGTAGTACCATTAGCCCACACCCATTCGCCATCAACGCGAGTTGAAATAGGAGTATTTTCAAAATCGAATGGCTCGTTTGACTCACACACCATATCCATGTGAGCTTGTAGAATGATACCAGGAGCGTTTTCATAACCAGGAGTTGCTGGTTTGCTCATCACAACGTTTCCGATTGCGTCAGTTTTTACTGTAATATTGTTTTTGGCTGCAAAATCAAGAAGCCATTGACGAATTTTTTCTTCTTTTTTAGAAGGACGAGGCACCTTGGTGATTTCATCAAAAATCGACCAAACTAAAGATGGTTTTAAGTCTTTTAGTGTCATATTAGTTAGTGTTTAATTAATGAGTTTACTGCTTAAAATATTTATAACGATGGAAAATAATGTTAAAAACATCATTATTCGCACACTAAGTTACAAAATAAAATTTATATATAGCAAATAATTAGGATTCGTTTCATATATTTGCACAACGAAAACACATTTTGGGCTATAAAACGATGCTTTTAACATTAAAAAAGGGCTCAAAAGGTGTAGCAACAACCGAAATAAAAAGAAATAAAAAAAGTATATAAACAAAAAACACTAACATGAAGAAATTCGCAATCTTGGCCAACTTGGCGTTACTCTTATTTGTAGCATCATGCTCAAATGAAAAAGCGGCGGAACCTGTAAAACCTGCCGAATCATACCCCACTACAACCAACATTCGTTATATCGATATGGATTCAATCACTGCTCACTATAATCTTGCAAGTGATTACAAAGAGTGGTTGGTAAAAGAAACCGACCGTCTTGAAAAGAAAATCAAAGGTTTGTATTCAGCAGCTCAAAAATTTGAAAACGAATGTCAAGTGAAAGCTAAAAACAATGGTTACTTGACAGAAGCAAGCTATAATGCTGACCTTCAAAAATATCAAAACATGGTGGTAAATGCTCAAAAACAAGAGCAAACAATTCGTCGCCGTGCCGCTGAAGAAGATGCTGAATGGCAAAAACAACTTCAAGACTCAATCAACTCATTTATCGAAGATTACAACAAAGAGCACAAATACGATGCAATCCTTTTCAAAGCTGCAGGCGTATATTTCAACCCAGCACTTGAAATCACCGACGAAGTGATTGAAGGTCTTAACGCTCGCTACAACAAAGTTGCTGCTCCTGCTGAAGAAAAAGCAGAAAAAGCCGACGAAAAAGCAAAAAAATAATAGCAATCACAATAGTCAAACCATAATTGAGAGGTGTATCGCAACAAAACGATACACCTCTTTGTTTTCGGTAATAGATTGTAATATTTTGATATAAAGTAAAAATTGATTAATTTTGAGCCGTAAATAAATAGATACCACTAACAATGCGTCGTCTAATCCTCATATTTTTTGTTGTGTGTAGCATTTGCTTAGGAGCAAATGCAGCATCGGCATGGGAACGCACTGGGGGCAAAATTCAGACCGAACGCATTGAAATTGATGGTCCCGAAATAAGAGTGAGCGAAGGATATGTATATGTAACTACTTCTCGCCCTACCACAGTAAAAGTATTCTCAATTTTGGGGCAACTTATTTCGCAAGAGACCATTCAACCTGGCATATCTCGTTTCCGCTTACCATCACGAGGCATATATATCCTCAAAGTGGGAGATATTACCAAGCGTATCACAATTTAACATTGCGACGAGACATAGGTCCTCTTCATAAAAGCATAATCACAAAACATTATAACGATGAAACGTATTTCAAAACAAGCCATTTGCCTCATCTTGGCAATTATGGGAATCTTTACGGCTACATCAGCACAAGAAGTAGTCGCACCTAAATCACTCGGTCCTTCAATCAATATTAGATATGTTGATATGGAACTTATCATGTCGAAATACACAAAAGCTATTGAATACCAAGAGTGGGCATTATTAGCATCAGATAGTGCAAAAAACGTGTTGGCCGCTGAATATAAAGCCGTAAAAGATTTTGAAGCAAAATATCAAAAGAAATTGCAAAGTGGAAAATATCAGTCAGACCAAGCAGTGCGCAATGACCAAAAGAAACTTCAAAGTATGGCTGAAGCAGTGCAAGTATTGGAACAACGACTCACACAAGAGTTTAACACCGAAAATGCTCGTCGCATGCAATTGCTTCAAGAAACGATAATGAAACAGATTACCGACTTCAACGCAATCCATAAATATGATGCGATATTATACAAATCGGCAGGTGTGATATTTAACCCAGCATTAGACATTACAAATATTATCCTTGTAGAATTGAACAAACAAGCAGCACAACCCGTGGAAGTGGTGCTACCCACACCCGACGCCGCCCTCGTGCCTCAAAAAGCCGAAGACCACACTATCGTACCATAAGATAATTATATTAATAAAACACAAACAAGGTCGCGTCAATTGGCGCGACCTTGTTGTTACAATATATAGTTGTGTAGATTAGTATAACTCTGATTGAGTGTTGCCAAAGTTTTGGCTAATTTTTGCGGCTATTTCTGCCATTTCTTCTTGTGTCAACGATGCTTTTTCTTTGAAGAAGTTCATGTCGGCTTCTTTATTGATGGGGATAAGGTGGATGTGTGTATGTGGCACTTCTAAACCCATCACTGCAACACCTACGCGTGTGCAAGGGATTGCTTGTTTGATTGCTTCAGCGACACGCTTAGCAAATAATTGAAGACCGAGATATTCTTCGTCGTTTAGATCGAATATGTAGTCAACCTCGTTTTTAGGGATAACAAGAGTGTGTCCTGGAGCAACTGGATTGATGTCGAGGAACGCATAATATTTGTCATCTTCAGCAATTTTGTAACTTGGGATTTCACCTGCTACAATGCGACTAAAAATTGTTGCCATTGTGATAATAGATTTTATTAGGTTATAGCAAAAGTGTTTATTAGAAAGAAATCTCTACAATTTCAAATTTCATCAAGCCCGAAGGAACTTTGATTTCTACGATATCGCCAAGTTTGTGACCGAGCAATCCTTGTGCAATAGGGGTGCTTGATGCGATTTTCTTCTCTTTGAGATTAGCTTCGCTATCGGCAACAATGGTATATTCCATTTCCATATTGTTTACAAGGTTTTTGATTTTCACCTTGTTCATGATTTGAACTTCGTCGGTATTGAGCTTGCTTTCGTCAATGATACGAGCATTAGCCACGAGGTCTTTGAGTTGAGCAATTTTCATTTCCAACAAACCTTGAGCTTCCTTTGCTGCATCATATTCTGCGTTTTCCGAAAGGTCGCCTTTATCTCTTGCTTCAGCAATAGCACGTGAAACTTCAGGGCGTTTTACCGATTCAAGATACGCGATTTCTTCCATTTTGCGTTTATAACCCTCTTTGGTCATATAAGTAATTGCCATATTGGTATAATTTTTAAAAAAGTAAAAAAATAAAGAATCCCACTTTTACTGGTGAGACCCCCTTTTGCTTTATAAAATGTTGTTTAGTACTGCAAAGGTAGGCATTTTTATTTAATAAAACAACTAAAAGCAATAATCGTTGATTAAAAATATCTAAAAAAGAGCAAATTAAGGGAAAATATGGAATTTTTGGCAATTTAATCAACCTGTGATTGTAGGTAACATAAATATTTAGTAATTTCGTGGAGAATAATCAGAACTGCGCTAATATAGTTCTATTTACTCTCAAGCATTAACTCAAAAATCTCAAGAAAATTTCAATATTATGGCAGAAAAGATGCAATGGTCGCAACTCATAAGTGATAAGCGTTTTGGTCTTGAACAATATCACAATCCCACCGCTGGAGCTCGTAGTGATTTTCAGCGCGATTACGACCGATTAGTGTTCTCATCTCCATTCCGTCGATTGCAAAACAAAACTCAAGTATTCCCTTTGCCTGGTAGCATCTTTGTGCACAACCGTCTTACTCATAGCATGGAGGTGTCGTGTGTAGGTCGTTCCTTGGCAAATGAAGTGAGTAATGTATTACGCAAGCGATATGCATCTGAGCCATGGTGTGAGAAACTCAATGATATTGGCGACATTGTAGCTGCAGCATGCCTTGCTCACGACTTGGGAAATCCCCCATTTGGGCACTCGGGCGAAACTGCTATCTCTACATTCTTCTCTGAAGGTGAAGGGGTGTCGCTCAAAAATGAATTTTCAGAAGAGGAGTGGGATGATTTAATCCACTTTGAGGGTAATGCCAACTCTTTGCGATTGCTTTTGCATCAATTCAAAGGTCGTCGCCCTGGAGGGTTTGCAATGACATATTCAACATTAGCATCAATTGTAAAGTACCCATACGAATCAACCTTGGCTGGCAAGGCAAATAAATTTGGCTTTTTCATTTCTGAGAAAGATGATTTTGTGCGCATTGCCAACGAATTAGGCATATTGCCACGCTATGGAGCAAATGGAGAAGTGGCATTTGTGCGCCACCCATTGGTATATATCGTGGAAGCTGCCGACGATATTTGCTACGAGGTAATGGATATTGAAGATGCTCATAAACTCAAAATCCTCACTACCGAGCAAGTTTCCGACCTATTGTTGGGATTCTTTGACGATGAGCGCAAAAAACACATGCTTGAAGTAATGAATAGTGTTGAAGACCCCAACGAGCAAGTGTCTTATATGCGTTCATGCGTAATAGGACAATTGGTGAGTTGTTGTGCCGAAGCATTTGTAGAGCATGAAGAAGAGATTCTCAAAGGGGAATTCAAAGGTTGCTTAATTGACCATATCCCAACACTTGAAAAAGAGCAGTATCGCAACTGTTCCAAACTATCATGGGAAAAAATTTACAAGGCGAGCGACGTTGTAGATATCGAGCTCGCGGGTAATCAAATCATCACATATCTTTTGGGAAAATTTGTGCATGCTGTGCGCTATCCTCACCTCAACTACTCGCAATTATTGCTCTCAAAAGTACCTCAACAATATGAAATAAACGCACCCACTTTGTACGGACGAATACAAGGGGTTATCGACCATGTTTCGGGCATGACCGATGTATATGCACTTGACTTATATCGCAAATTAAACGGAATGAGTCTGCCAGCCGTATAGGCTTATTTTACTAATCGACGACGGATAATTCTTCGGTATGCAATAGGTGTGAATACTAACCCTACTATTGCCGGGATATACCAACCTACGTAAATAAATCCTATTGCACTTATCACAATTGCTAATGTGGCAATAGTGGCTAGTCGTATAATCTCGCTATTAAGACGTAGATTGTATCTAATGCGATACACAGCACCTATAATAATGGTGTAGATTATATACCACGCCATGTAGGCAAATCCGAGTCCTTCAAGCCCCCAAAGATTATAGGCAAGAATGTTGAGAGTAATACAAGTGATAGCACTCAACGACTCGGTGACAAGATATACTTTTCCATCTCCACGTGTGAGAATTACGTATGCCATACACCATGAAATTGCACGGAATATTGTACCTATCACAGCCCACACTACAAATGGGGTAATCAATAAGAACTCTGATGAATAAAGAAGCGAAATTATCAATTCGCTCGATGCTATAAATATCGCAATTACTGGAAGCAGTATCCACAACATAATAGATATTTCGTGCGAAACAAATATTGATGTACGTTTTTGCGAACTGCTCACTTGCGAAAGTCGTGGGTAATACTCCATAATAATTGCCGTGAATATTATCCCCATATACTTATTTACTAATGTTATCCCTGCCTGATAATATCCCACTACGGAGGTATCGCCTACATGGTTGAGATAGGTAATAAATAAGAACGAAACGAGATGATTTACTACAGCCGAAATTGTCAAGAATATGCCAAGTGAGATAAAACTCCGTCCTTTGCTCATCGTTTCACTAAATGTGATGCAAGGAGTGGGTTTAGGAGTCGACACTCGTTGCGAAAGTATTGCGATTGTAGTGATTACTGAATACGCTACCAATGCAGGAATCACACTATCTATCCTCCAAATGTAGAATAGAGGAATAGATATAATCACTCCACCTATTGCGCCCCATATCGAAGCTTTTGCCAATCGGCTTAACTCTTTCGTGCCTTGGAGTATCGCCAACTCTCCATTTTGAATCGAAGATAGGAATATGATAACAGCAATTGCTATGAATGCATAAGTATAGTCATAATTTCCAAAGGTAAAATTGCTCAATAAAGGTGAAATAGCCATTGTTACGACTAACCCAATTGCGCCTAAAATCAACACCCATCGTCGCACTATTGTGATAATTTTATTCGTGTCGAGTTGTTGCGAAGAAGCTATATCGCGCACAGCACTATCTCTCACTCCAAGATGAAAAAGCACACCCAATAACTCTATGGCAGAGTTGAAAATGCCAAATAATCCCACACCTGCAGCGCCAATCCACACAGCAATCAATTTTGTGCGCAATATTGAGCAGATAATTGTTATCATCTGCACGCCTCCAAAAATGCCAAGGGCTTTTAGCACGCCATTAGTGATATTATTTTTTGATTGTTGTGCCATGTAGTATGACCTACTTTATCCAATGTTCGGGGTTAAGTTTTTGTGTCTCTTTGCGCACTTCAAAGTGTAGTATGCAACGATTATCATCATCGGGGTCGGCATAGACCGTACCGATTGCTTGATGCGCTTTTACTTTATCGCCTGGTTTGACTGTTATTGTTGCAAGATTAGCATAAACTGTTATATAACTACCATGTCGCACCATCACAATATTGTTATATCCCGATTGTTGGAATATCGCTGATACCGTGCCGTCGCACACTGCTATAGCCGAGGTCGATGAGAGAAGTTCAATATCAATACCATTATTGTTAACCTCAACATATTGCAATGAAGGGTGCTTATGACGACCAAATTTGCTCACTATGCGACACTTGCCAGTTGCTGGATATGGCAACTTGCCTTTATTGTTTTCGAAGTTGCTCGATAATGTTTGTTGTGCTTGCTCTTCAGTGTCAACAATAGGTTGCTCAGGCTGCTTTTTAGGCTCCTCCTTTTTGCTATCGACAGGCTTAGAAGGTTGTTGACCTTTTTCAGCTTGTTCCTTCTCTTTTTGTTCTTGCTCCTTACGGCGTTTTTCGGTTTCAAGACGTTCTTTTTCTTTGCGTTTCTTTTCAGCCTCGATGCGACGTTTGCGCTCCTCTTCTTGTTGTTTTCTGATTAACTCATTAAGTTGATCATCAAGTTTTTGAGCCTCTTTTTGTTTTTTCTTTAGATATGCATCAAGTTGTGTGCGCTCTTTTTGAAGCGACGCCACCACTTGCGATTGTTCTTGTTGATTTTTTACCAACGTTTTTTGCGTCGATGCTACAAGTTCAAGTGTTTTGCTTTTGGTTGAATGAAGCGCAACCAATTCATTTTTTGCATTCTCAATTGCTGTAATTGCCTCTTTTACCTCATTGGCTTTATTTGTTTGCCAAGTGTTGAATTGTTGCAAATATCGCATACGTCGATATGCATCATCAAATGATTTTGATGAGAAAATAAATGCAATATTACTTGTTGAATGGCGCGATGCTCTCACCGAGCGAAGTGATTTTTTATAGTTCTCGCGTATCAACACCAATCGTTTTTCCAAAAATGCAATCGAATCGGTCATCTTTCGCATTGATTTATCAAGAGAATCAATCGATGTCTGCAACTGATTCAATTCTTGTGTATTTTGCGAAATTTCAACAGTAAGTTTATTTAATAAGTTCAACTGCTTTTTGGTTTGTTTCTTGTTTGTTTCAATCTTCTTTGCAGTTTCTTTAATCTCTTTATTGGTGCGTTGTTGCTGTTTTTTAATTGACTGTTGCGACTTGTCGGCAAGCATTACACTCACCGATAACAACGCAACTAATATGAATATTATTCGCTTCATGCTCAAGGATTAGTATTTTTTAATAAGTTAGCAACATCAATGCGTCGATAGCCTTTTGGAGTTTTCCATTTGTGAGTTGCTCCACTATTCCATTTCGCATTATTGAGTTCCCACGCTATTTTAGCGCATAGAGGGATGTTTTTTACTTGGGTAGAGATTGTTGCACTATTGGGCACATTTCCTATTGGTGTTGACACACTGCTTCCATAAATACAATTGGCACGATTCTCTTTTGCCACATCAACTTCCAATGTTGAAATGTTATTATCTATGCATTTATATAAAAATTTATAGTCAACATCTCCAATACTATTGGGAGCTATCTGCCAGTAGTCGTTATCTATTGAGAGCAAAAACTCTCTGTACATCGAAATATCAATTGCGCCTTTTCCCAACACAAACGCACGTCCGAGCAACATGCTTTGGAGGTCGCTAATCGTAGCAGGAAAACTGCCAAGAACCTTGCGCAAGTCTTCGGCAAGATATATTTTATCCAACTTATATGATGCATAGATTGAGTCGTTGTTGACATATACATTGGCCGCTTCAAAGCCCAATACTCGTATCGAAATATAGATGCTTTTATCCTTTTCCATCGTCACTCTACCCCCTACCGAGAGTTGTTTGGGTTCAATGAGAGAGAGTTTGATAGGCACTACTACATCATTCCAATCTTTGTAATCGGTGATTACTTGATTAAAATTTGACACAAGCACATTGGCACTATCCCCCTGCTGAATGTGGATAGGATATGTTGTAGCAGTTGTTGACTTTGACGACTTACAACCAGTTGCAATCATCATCAACACTACGCCTAATGTAATGCAAAACCATCTAAAAAGGTTATTCATAGAAATAAGTTTTGTGTTTTACCTTCTTTATTAATAATTCATTTTTGGGGTCAAGTTCTAAAGCTTTTTCCCAAAACTCAACAGCTTTTTTAGGATCGCCACACATGAAGTATATATCTCCGGCATGATGATACAATTCGGCCGATGGCTCAGTGATAATTTCTAATGCCTTATCAATTTGTTGTTGAGCCAAGTCATATTTTTTCTTTTTGAAGAAAATCCATGCATAAGTGTCAAGCGAGTTCACATTTTCGGGTTCTTCCAGCACTGTACGGGCACTCATACGCTCTGCTTTATCAAGATCGCGATTGTTTACAGCAAGGTAGTAGGCATAGTTATTAAGCGCAAGAAGGTTGTCGGGATTAGCCTCAATTGAACACTCATAATAAGTGAATGCGCTATCTAGTTGCTCCGAATTTTGATATAAATCAGCGATTGAGCATAAGATATCTGATTTAAATTCAGAGCTAAAATCCGAAAGTGGGAGGGCTTTGTTATAACATTCCAATGCCTTCTGTGGTTCTTCTACTGAAAAATATGTAACCCCCGCTTGGTATATCAATATAGGCTTTTCGGGGAAATAGTATAGTGCTCGCTCAATAGCATCTATAATTTGTGCCTTATCCTCGGTTTGAGCACATAACGCTATATATTGCGACCACGCCTCATCATTTGATGGATTGATATCAAGAGCATACGACATTTGCTCTGCTGCTCGTGGAAAATCCTTTATAGTCGATAGATATGCACTATATAATTCATGTATCTCATATTGATGAGGGTGCTGTTCAAGCAGTTTTGATAGTAACTCCTCAATGCGCGATTGCTGAGCAGGGTCGCTGTAAAGTGTGCGAATGTATTGAGTGAGTAGTTGCAATTTCGCATCAAGGTCAAGATCATCATGAACCAACGCATTAAACACCTCTAAATCATAGGCAACACTATCTCCTATCTCATTGTAGTAAATAGCACGTCGATAAAAGGCATTACCATTAGAGGGGTCTAATTCTATTGCCTTATTGTAGTAACTTAATGTGCTTTCATCATCGCCAAAGAAATTATATATATCTCCAGCAAAAACATGATACTCCGAACTGTTGGGAGATGATGCTATGAGCGAATCGAGTTCGGCAATAATGCTCACGGTGTCTTTTATTGCCGAGTATGCTCTAATCTTTCGCGAAGTCAATCCCATATCTTTTCCCTCTGCCACCTCAACACGATTATAAATTGCTACTGCTTGTGCAATTTCAGCCGAATCGACCGACGCCGATAGTGCATCGGCATACTGCATTGCGATGTTTGTTTTATTAGGGAATATTGAATCGAGAGTACTCCACACTCTAAGCGCCTCATCACGAAGTCCTATTTTAGAGTTAATCAACCCATAGCTCAAACTTGGATAATAATCCTCGGGGTGAGCATCAAAATGTTTTTTTACGAGAGCATAGGCTTTGAAAAATTCAATCGAATCATTTTGACTCAATGCTATATCAAACATACCCTTCTCATAACCTATTTGAGTGTCAGTAGGGTCGAGATTATAAGCGCGATTTATTAGCGAATAGAATGAGCCAAAATTACCTAATTCATACTGATTGACAGCCTCAAGAAAAATATAATTTGCTTTTCGTTTTTGAGCTTCGCTATCCCAATCACTTGACGCATTGACATCGACCGCCATTACTGCTGCAACGACAATCATGCCAAAAAATAGTATTTTATTAAAAAATCTATTCACGCTTTCTTATTTGATTAGTTCACGCCAGTGTGACCAAAACCGCCATCACCACGTTCAGAATCATCGAGCGATTCAACCTCACACCAATTTACCGATGAGTAGTTAGTAACAACCATTTGGCAAATACGTTCTCCATGATTTACAACAAACGGCTCATTTGAGAGGTTGATAAGAATCACACCAATCTCGCCACGATAGTCGGCATCTATTGTGCCAGGAGTGTTTACGAGCGAAATGCCATGTTTTAGGGCAAGTCCACTACGAGGGCGTATTTGACACTCATATCCTTGAGGCAATTGAATATATACACCTGTAGGGATTAATGCACGTTCAAGAGGCTTCAAAGTTACTGGTTCAGAAAGATTTGCACGCAAATCCATGCCCGCCGATGAAGGAGTGCTATACGAGGGAAGAGGGTTAGATGAACGATTTATGATTTTTACTTTTACTGTATCCATTTCCTTAAAAATTTATAGATTATAATATCTTGCGAAAATAACAAAAATATATGACTTTCTCACCATTAATTTGTGATTTTTAATTTTTCATTCTTAATTCAACTCCAATTATGCATTATGGGCTATGAATTATGAACTACTAAGTGCTCAACGAGATTTGTTCGAGTTAATTAAAAATACTATCTTTGTGGCATTATGGCAGATAATTATTTAGAAAGAAAAATGGAGGACTATCGCTCTGGAAAGTCGGCAACTACGAAGACTCAACGAGCATCATCAACCCCCAAACCAGGCACTATTAACGTAAAATTTCCACCTCGCCGAGTATTTGTCACTGGGGGAGCGTCGGGCATAGGGCGCGCCATTGTTGAAGCATTTCGCAAAGCCAATTGCCGTGTTGCATTTTGCGATATCGATGCAAAAGCTGGGGCAGCTACTGCACAAGCTACGGGCGCACAATTTCACCCCGTTGATGTGCGTGATGTAGATGCATTAGAGGCTTGTTTGGAGCGATTGCTCAATGCTTGGGGCGACATAGATGTAATTGTCAATAATGTGGGCATGGGTAACTTTGTCCCACTCATTGAATCATCAATTGACGATTTTGAAAACGTATTAAAAATCAATCTTCGTCCTGTATTTGTCACTTCTCGTCGATTGGCTATTCATCGCACAAATCAAGGTGGCAAACCTGCCTATGGTCGCATTATAAATCTATGTTCTACTCGATATCTTCAAAGTGAAGCTGGCACCGAGGGTTATGCTGCATCAAAGGGTGGAATTGCATCGTTGACGCATGCACTTATGATGTCGTTGGCACCACTTGGCATTACGGTCAATTGCATTTCACCAGGATGGATTGAAAATGCTCAATATCCTGCGATGACCGAGGATGACCATCTTCAACACCCTTCTCGTAGAGTTGGCAAAGTAGAAGATATAGCGCGCATGTGTATATTCCTTGCCATGCCCGAAAACGACTTCATCAATGGCGAAAACATCGTAATCGACGGTGGAATGACTCGCAAAATGATTTACGTGGATTAATCATTCAAATAAATAGCATAAAATAGGAGGTGTGTCAAATCAAATGACTCACCTCCTTATTTTGTCATATCAACAAATATGCGTTATTTTCTCTCGATATCTTGAAGATTTGCAAGGCGTTTATTTTCGAGGAACTCGTTGATACCACAAAGGTGTTCACGCACTCGGCCATCGCCAAATTCATATACTTTTGTTACCAATCCATCAAGGAAATCACGGTCGTGGCTCACAAGGATTAACGTACCGTCATAATCTTGCAACGCTTGTTTAAGAATATCTTTTGTTTTAAGGTCAAGGTGATTGGTAGGCTCGTCGAGAATAAGCAAGTTAACTGGCTCAAGCAATAATTTAAGGATTGCCAAACGAGTGCGCTCACCTCCCGATAATACTTTTACCTTTTTAGTGCTTTCTTCGGGGCCACCAAACATAAATGCGCCCAACATGTCGCGAATTTTTAATCTCACGTCGCCCTTAGCAATATCATCGATTGTTTGGAATACTGTGAGGTTTTCATCGAGCAACGATGCTTGATTTTGAGCAAAATATGCCACTTGCACATTATGCCCAAGTGTGAGAGTCCCCTCATGGTCAAGCTCGTTCATGATACATTTCACGAGAGTAGATTTACCCTCACCATTTCGGCCCACAAACGCCACTTTATCGCCACGTTCAATCATAAACGATGCATTGGCAAACACACGTTTGTCGCCAAAAGCTTTTCCCACACCATCGGCTTGCACTGGATATGAACCACTGCGAGGTGATGGTGGGAATTTAAGGCGCAATGCCGATGTATCTTCCTCGTCAACCTCAATGATTTCAAGTTTTTCGAGCATCTTCACACGGCTTTGCACTTGCAATGTCTTAGAGTATGTACCCTTGAAACGTTCAATAAAATCTTTGGTTTCTTGAATCATCTTTTGTTGCTCTTCATACTGTTTTTGTTGCTGTTCGCGACGCTCTTTACGCAACTCAAGATAATGGCTATATGATGCTTTGTAGTCGTATATGCGCCCCATTGTAACCTCGATTGTACGAGTTGTGATAGCATCTACAAATCGACGGTCGTGACTGATTACTACCACTGCCTTTGACGATGTTTTTATAAAATCTTCAAGCCAAAGGATACTTTCTATATCAAGGTGGTTGGTAGGCTCGTCAAGAAGCAATACATCGGGATTTTTGAGCAACAATTTTGCCAATTCAATACGCATTCTCCACCCCCCACTAAACTCCGATGTAGGACGGTCAAGGTCGGTGCGTTTGAATCCCAATCCCAACAATGTTTTTTCTACATCTTCGTCAAAGTGAGTCATGTCGATAGCATAAAATTTCTCACTCAATTCGCTCACACGCTCTATGAGAGCCATATATTCATCGCTTTCATAGTCGGTGCGAGTTGCAAGTTGGTCATTGATGCTATTTATTTCAGCCTCAGTCTCCATGAGGTGTGCAAAAGCTTGCGAAGCTTCCTCACGCACTGTGCGACCATCTTCAGTCATAAGATGTTGAGGGAGATATGCTACTACACATTCTTTAGGCACCGATACCGAGCCTCGCGAAGCGTTACGCACACCAGCAAGAATCTTCAACAAGGTACTTTTCCCTGCTCCGTTCTTGCCCATGAGCGCGATACGATCACCCTCATTAATTTGAAACGAGATATCTTTAAACAATGTAGTACCGCCAAACTCAACGGTCAATCCTTCTACTGTAATCATATTTTAATAGTCATATTTGCGATTAGGATTACGTGGGAACCACCCTTTTATCACTCTTTTCTTTTGGTCAAAAATCTCTTTAATGGTCCAAAACGAAGAGAATGAGAACACTCCGAGCAATGATGACCACAACACATTTTCAATCCATATTGATAGCGCTACACCCACCAATCCAAGAATGAGAAACCACCACCAACATTTAGTTCCATAATAATATTCACACTTTATCACTACTGGATGAAACACCCCAATGATAAGAAAAGTACTCACCCCTATTACTAAGCCAAGTAGATGATTTTGTTGTAAAAAAAGCATTACTGATTCCATAGTGCAAAATTAATACTTTTCACTCTAATCCACAACTCCCTATCATAAATCAGCCACCTCAGCGCTAATGCACTTTCTATCAAAAACACTTCGCCTAAGAAGATATCGACAGAATAACACAATGAGCAGAATGACACATGTTTATTTTATTGAATTTCATTGCGTTAGCTTTATGTTTTTATGTCATTCTGTCTAAAAAACACCACGCCTGGGAAAAGAGGACAGAAAGACATAATGTGCAGAATGACAGAAGTTTATTTTATTGCGTTTCATTGCGTTAGCTTTATGTTTTTATGTCATTCTGTCTAAAAAACAACCACGCGTCAGCCTTTTATGTTTCATTCTGGC
>JAFOYQ010000159.1 GCA_017424575.1 Muribaculaceae bacterium | reverse complement strand
TTTACTTGGGCATAAGTAGTAGGTTCAAACTCTTTTTTTGTCTTTTCAAGGAGGAAAGTGTTATTAGGATAACGCTTTACCGATGCCTCAAATAAGTCAACGATAGTTTTTTTCATATCATTAATTTTTGGTAAATTTTTGATAAAAAATGGTCAGTTACACCATTATACGATGCAAAGTTACAAATAATTCTTAAAAAACATTATTAAAGTGTTGGAAATCTTAAGTTTTCAAAGGAATATGTAATGAGATAAAAAGCAAGAGGCCATGCCAAAAATTGACATGACCTCTTACTATGTATAGTAGTTGTGTAATTATGCTTTACTCTTGCGGAACCACTCTTTAACAGTGTCAACCACATTAATAATATAGTCGCCAGTGCGTTCGAGGTCGCCCACGAGGTCCATATAATAGATACCAGCTTGGTATTCGTAGTGTTGATTGTTGATATTTTCAATGTTAGAGATGCGCAATGAATTGCGAAGGTTGTTGATTTCGCGTTCATGGTTGTATGACACGATAATGTCTTCTTCACGCACATCTTCGAGGTCTTCAAGAAGTACCATCATGTTTTTCATCGCCTTCTTCACGTAAGCAAACATGCGGTCAATATTTTCATAAATTTCGTCGTTAAAAGCTACGCGACCTTCTTGTTTGCGAGCGAGAATTTTTGCTACGCCAAAGCAACTGTCGGCAATACTTTCAATCTCAGAAATGATGTTGAGCATAGCAGCGATGCGTTGTTTACCTTGATTTGACAATCGACCTTCAGCACATCGTTTGAGATAGTTGGCGATTTCAATTTCCATACGGTCAGAAATCTCTTCATATTTCTCAAGGCGAGAGTAGAGTTTGTTGAAATCTTCGCTGCCCTCTTTGGTGTGAACGAGGTCTTGTGCCATGTCGAGCATGCGCGACACGCGTTTAGCATACACGCCAATCTCTTTTTCGGCTTGAGCCATGTTCAATTCCGATGCTGCCACACGACCACTTGTAATGTAAGTGAGTTGGAACTCATCGTCACCTTTATGCTTGCTAGGCATGAGTTTTTCTACAACCTTCACATAAAATTCGGTCATCCATATCATTACTGATAGGTTGATGAGGTTGAAGATAGTGTGGAAAATTGAGAGACCAAATGACGCCCAACCAGCCATCATTGCAATTTGTACAGGGTCTGTCCCGTTGGGGCTATTAATGTATGAATATAGTTGAGTAGGATCGCCTTGTCCAAGGTGATCGGTAACCCACACAGTCAAGTCGGTAAATGGAATAAAAAGAACCAATGCCCAAACTGTCCCCAACACATTAAACATTAAGTGGCAAAGAGCAGCGCGTTTTGCTGCAAGATTTGCCCCAAGTGATGCAATAATTGGGGTGATAGTAGTACCGATGTTACTACCAAGAATCATAGCACAAGCAAGGTCAAAAGTAATCCAACCTTTAGTACACATGATTAACACAATAGCAATAGCAGCCGATGATGATTGGATAATCATGGTTGCAATAATACCAATTGCAACAAATAATAATACCGATACATAACCCATGTCGGCATATTGAGTCAAGAACCCGAAGATTTCAGGGCTTGATTTCAAGTCGGGAACATTTGCCTCAATCCAGTCAAGACCGATAAATAACAATGCAAAACCAAATATGATTTCGCCGATTGATTTACGACGGCTGTGGCTTGAGAAGAGAAGAGGAATACATAATGCTATCAAAGGCACGGCAAAGGCACCTATATCAACCTTAAAGCCAAACAAGGTGATAATCCATGCTGTTGCAGTAGTACCCACGTTTGCACCCATAATCACGGCAACCGATTGCGCCAAGGTCATCAAACCTGCGCTCACGAAACTCACAACCATTACGGTTGAAGCCGATGAACTTTGAATTAATGCTGTGATTGAAAAACCGGTGAGTGCTCCAGTGAAGCGATTACGAGTCATTGCGCCCAAAATGTTGCGCAATCCATTCCCTGCTGCTTTTTGGAGTCCTTCACTCATAAGAGTCATCCCATAAAGGAATATTCCTACGGCTCCGAGCAGTGTGAGAAAGTCTAATAAACTATAGTCCATGTTGTATATAAAATGAGATAATAATCTTTTCTCTATAACGAGCAAATTTTTGCCCACACAAAGATATAATAATTATTGTAAAATCACAAAAGAAATACCAGAGAGATTTTACCGCAACTATAGTTTTGACGCTTATGATAAAAGATATGAATATGACGTTGAACGCAAATTAGTTAATAATAACTATGAATTAAAAACTGTGTGGAAAGATAATGGAGTTGGGTGGTATTACCCAGGAGAACCATCAGAATGCTTACACAATCCACCATGTGAAATAGAATAGATTATCTTGAACGATAGCGTTTAAGCCGATAAATGCAAACCTACTACTTTCGCGTTTGCATAGCTAATGCTTTTGTGAAAGGTGAACGAGAATTACATTTTATGTTTCATTTTGTCATTCTGTCTAAAAAACACCACGCTTGGAAGGACAGAAACATAATTTTACCCACTGGGAGAGCAGTTATAGTGTTTATTATTCAGAGGTGGTTAGACGGTCACCTGGGTCGGTGATGCGTGGGGTGATGTGATAAAGAG
Source organism: Muribaculaceae bacterium (assembly GCA_017424575.1). Taxonomy (GTDB): domain Bacteria; phylum Bacteroidota; class Bacteroidia; order Bacteroidales; family Muribaculaceae; genus RGIG4079. The sequence continues at coordinate 15,258 of JAFOYQ010000159.1, read as the reverse complement.
TGTCGTTGATAACAAATGGTGTTACTACATATTCCTTGCCAACGGCATCGTTGTAGATGTTAATAGAGATACCTTCTCGTTCTGATGTAAAAGTTTTTGACTCTTTAATGGGGTTGGTGCTAATTTGGTCGCCATTACTCAATTGGGCGATACCATCCTTTTCGAGATTTTCAAAATTGAGATTCTGAACGTCAGAAGGGAGCAGTTTGAACGGAACTTCGCCATTTCCATAATATTGTGAGAATGCAGCGAGGAGATATAGATCGTCGGCATCGGGTACGCCACGAGTTTTGTTGAGAGTCCACCATGGGAGTTGGTTATCGCGAGTTGCATCAAAATACACTTGACCATCGGTTGACTTGCTATACAATTGTGCTACACTTTCAACCTCTTTACCCAATTTAATTTGCCAACGAGTGGTCTCAATATAGTGGAAAACGATGGTAGCAATCAGAGTTATTGAAATCACACCACCAGCGATGCGATTTATCTTGTATTGGTGTGCAGTTATCCAACGGAATATAGCAATAATTGCAAATATTTGAGCAAACCACCCACTGCGTCCCACAATGCCCGACATGGCGCTGAAGCACATTGAGGCAATAGCTGCAATGGCATAAATAACCCATGGTGTGTGAGCAGCGTTGATGATTGCTTGGCGAGATTTGGTGAAGCATAGACCTACTACAATCATTATGAGCAATAGTAGTGCAAGGCTATCGCTCTTGAGTAGTAACGTGAGTAATGGGTCATCGGGGGTGATGCCTAATCCTAATCGTTTCCATAATGATGGAGCAAAAAATCCCCATGCTACGCCACACATAAATAGTATTACCATGTGTCGTTGAGTGCTGTTGAGATTTTTCCACGCCTTTGTCATGATTTGGTAGGCTATCAATCCACACGCCAAAGACACGCCTATAGCCTCGTGCATCATACCTGCGATAAGAGCAAGAAGATAACACCCGCATCGCACAATCCAACGCGATGGTGCGCCATTGTTGAACCTTTGTAATAGATATAGAAATGATAGTGGGAGCAATGTGGCAATGACATAATTATAGATGCACACATAGGCTTGCATAGAGTCCCACCAAGGCATTACAAACACCAATAATGAGAGTGCTACGACAGCTGCTGTGGTGTGGTTGGACTTAAATTGACAATGTTTCAACACCACCCACATCATCGATGGCACTGATAGGGCTGCTATGAGAGCATTTATCCAGTGGGGTAGAGTGAGAAATAGCACTGGGTTTATCTTGTCGGCAAGACGTCCATTGGTGTCGAGCCAATGTCCAGCAAAGAAAAATGGGTAACGCCACACAGGGTGTGTCTCAAAGTATTTAGCCATCGACACGGTGTGCATCAGGTCGTCGCCCGAATAGGGCATAAAGAGTTGGAATATCGCGTAGCACACAGCGATAACCAATAGTAATATACCAATAACCCACGATTTCTTTGATAGAGACATAGTAATAGGGTGTTGCTGTGGAGATTATTATTTTCTCAAGATGAATTTCAATGGTTCAGCCACACGGCTTGCCCATGCGCGTTCTTCGTGGGCATGACCAGGGAAGAATGGTGTCATCAATCGACCATCGTCAAACCCAATCGAGTCGGCAAGGGCATTCATTGCATGGAAATATGGGATATATACCGAGTCAATAGTTTTATCACCACAGTCCATATAAAGTTGATGCACACTCGAGAGAGGCAATGATTCTATTAAATATTGACGCATTGCATTAGGAAAGTCGTCGTTGCGATTTATCGCGCCACTCCAGTGTGTTGAAAGACAACCTGCTGCTCCAAATACTTCGGGATACTCACACAATCCGTAGATTGAAATCAATCCACCCATGCTCGAGCCCATTATCGCAGTGGATCGAAAAGAGGGATCAACCGAGTAATTTGCATTTATCACAGGGCGAAGGGTGTTGACGATAAATGCGAGGTATTCGTCGGCACGATATAGCCCTTTACACATATATGAGTCAATGAAAGTCTTAATGCTGTCGGTAGTGAGATATTGGAGTGGATTTTCGGGCATAAGATCGCTTAGGCGCGTTGTGTCAACGCTATATATGCCCACAATAATTGCAGGCTTAATGCTATCGGCATCAAGTAGTGCGCCCATAACCGAGTCAATTTCCCATGCTTGATGATTCCATGTAGAATTAGCATCGAAAAGGTTTTGCCCGTCGTGCATATATATGACAGGATATTTCACATCTTTGCTATATCCATTTGGAGTCCACACATCAACTTTGATAGTCTCGTTCATTTCAGGAGAAAAGAGGTCGATATGTTGCAAGTTGCCACTTGTAACAACCAATGGAGAATTTTCGATAACTAAATCCCTACTATCGTTGTTTTTGCGTAAATTCACGATAAGAATAGGAATTAGCATTAATGCCAATGTTGTGATTACCCACTTTTTCATATTTTGTAGTTTTATCGTTTTGACACATCAACCTTTACCGTTGGAGGGAGGTTGTTGTTGCGAGTGTTGATTGCATCGATTGTTTCGTGTGCGAGGTGCATAAATGCGTGTCCAGCAATGCTATCTTCGAGGGCAATAGGAGCACCATTGTCGCCACCTTCGCATATAGTTCCCACAACAGGAATTTGGGCAAGGAGTTTCACGTCAAGTTCTTTAGCGAGTTCCACACCACCTTCGCGACCGAAGATGTAGTAGCGTTCATCGGGGTGAGGAGCAGGGGTAAACCATGCCATGTTTTCAACCAATCCCAAGATAGGCACATTAACTTTTTCGCCCATGAACATTGCAATACCTTTGCGAGCATCGGCAAGAGCCACTTGTTGAGGTGTGCTCACGATAACCACACCAGTGATGCCGAGGGTTTGCACAAGAGTGAGATGAATATCGCTTGTGCCAGGAGGCATATCGATGAGGAAATAGTCGAGTTCGCCCCAGTCGGCATCGGTGATGAGTTGTTTGAGGGCATTTGATGCCATACCACCACGCCATAACACAGGAGCGTTCTTGTCAACAACAAATCCTATTGAGAGGAGTTTGATGCCATATCGCTCAACAGGAATAATGAGGTCGCGACCATCAACATTGTGCATAAATAGTTGTTCATCTTCTACCCCAAACATTTTAGGCACTGATGGACCAAAGATATCGGCATCGAGCAATCCCACTTTATAGCCTTCGCGAGCAAGAGCCACAGCGAGGTTACTTGCTACGGTTGATTTACCTACACCACCTTTACCCGACGAAATGCCGATGATGTTTTTTACACCAGGGAGTGGGTTGGCAGGTTTTTCGGGCAACGGACGGCGAGTTTTCACAGCGATATTACCTTTGATATCAACCTCGGGAGAGATATATGTGAGAATGGCTGTTTCGGCAGCCTTTACGAGCGATTTAATAAATGGATCGGTAGGTTTTTCAAAGATGAGCGAAAACGATACCTTGTTACCATCGATGCGAATATCGTCCTCAATCATGTCGAGTTCAACGATATTCTTTCCATTCCCAGGATAGCGCACATTCTTAAGCGCATCAATAATCAATGCAGGATATAAGCGTTCCATTATATATGTTTTTTAGATTATTCTTTAGGTGTTACTTTGGGGTTGCAGAGTTCGGGGCATTGGAGTTCGCCACGCGAGAAACTACGATAGGTGTCAAACTCGATTTCTACCTCAGGCTCTTGCAATTGGGTAGTGTGGTCGAGAGGGAAACTGATATATTTGATAGTCAACCCACGGTCGAGCCATTGTTGCTCATAGAATGTCTTAATCTCAAGAATATCGCTCACATAGTCGGAGTGATATAGGTCGTTGGTGTCAACGATTGCTGGCAATTGATTGAGCTCGACAAGCAAGTGAGTATAGGTGTAAAGGAATGGACTATCAGTTTTAAGATGCACAATGCCTTCGGGCTTCAATACCTCGCGATAGAGTTCGAGGAAGCGAGTTGAGGTGAGGCGTTTGCGCACTTTCTTCATTTGAGGGTCGGGGAATGTAATCCATATTTCAGCCACCTCACCAGCAGCAAAGAAATGTGGAAGTAATTCGATGTTTGTGCGTAGGAATGCCACGTTTTTCAATCCTTCGTTGCGAGCTTGACAAGCGCCAGTCCACATGCGAGCACCTTTGATGTCGATACCTATAAAATTCTTGTCGGGGAATTTGCGAGCAAGCCCTACAGCATACTCGCCTTTACCACAACCAAGTTCAAGCACGATAGGGTTGTCGTTGTTGAAAAACTCTTTATGCCAATTCCCTTTTAAGGGGAAACCTTGTTCTTTTAACACAGCAAAGGGATATTGAAACACAAAGTCAATAGTTTCCATATCCCTAAACTTTTTCAGTTTATTCTTTCCCATAAATGGTAGAAATATTCAGTATGATATTACGTTTATTGTTGTCGATTAATTAGTTACGGCGAGCAACTTTCATTGTTGCGATTGTATCGTCGGCAAGGATAACTTTTACGATGTAGAATGGGCAAGCCCAGTCGGCAGTGTTGATTACTACTTCGTTACTATTGGTTGTCTCTATCGCAAATTGACGTGCCGAAGAGTCGTAAACACTCACTTGTGTCATTACGTCGTATGCTTTCACAACGAGATTATCCCCTACGAATGTTGCCGAGATGCGATTGTTTTCTTTGTCGGCTTCGATGCCCTCAACCGAGGTGCGATCAGAGATATTAAATTCTTTCCATTGGTCGGCATCTTTGTAGTCGGCAATAAGGCCTTTTGACACGAGCAGTGAAACCGAGGCTTTATCAACACCTTCCCACACATTATCTCCAAGTTGAGGCACTGCAGTCTCAATACCTTCGGCATCGAGGCTTATCAATGAGGTCCAACCCTCAAATGCATTGTCGCCAATATATTGGAGCGAGTTGGGGAGTGTAAACGATGTGATGTGGTTTAAGTCGATTAGTGCGTATTTGCCAATAGATGTTACGTTGTGAGTTAACATGTTGGTTGTGTCGATGCTTGTATTGCCTTTGAAGATATAGCTTGGCACAGCTGTACAAGCCAAAGGCATGTTGAACGAAACGAGTGAAGCATCGTCGAAGAATGCACCTTCACCAATTTTTGAGGTGTTGTTGTTCATCACCACAGTTGTCAATGCGCTACATTGGGCAAATGCCCATGCGCCGATTGAGTCGAGTGATTCCAATGCTGAGAAATCAGCAGCCTTTAATCCTGTTGCTTGGAATGCGCTATTGCCAATCACTTTGATGCTTGGTGCAAAAGTGAATTCTTTAAGAGCGATACACCCTAAGAACGCATTCTCACCAATCTCGATGAGAGAGTTGGCTGTAACATTATTGAGTGATTTACAACGAGCGAATGTTGATGCATTGATTTTGCTTATGCCAAGCGTTATCGATGTTAGTTTATCACAATCGATAAATGCATGCGAATTAAGAGTTGCTACCGATGAAGGCACTGTTACCGATGTCAATTCATCGCAGTTGGAGAATGCTCCCATGCCTATTTCTTTCACCGATTCGGGGATAGATATAGACGCGAGTTTAGTTGATGAGAATGCTCCTTCGCCAATCGCTTGCAGCCCATTAGGGAGGAGAATTGATTGTATTTTTGTCCCGGCAAGAGCGTATGCAGGTATAGCATCAGCAGGGTAGTTGGTTCTACCGAGTAGAATAGGTTTGCCCGAATATGCTACAATAGTAGCCTCCGACAAGTCGAGAGTGGTCAATGCACTCATTTTTTCAGCAATAAAACCGAAGTCGATAGCATTTATTTCGCCTTTAACTTCGAGAGATTGTTCCTCGGTATTTTCTCCCACTACAGAGGCGAGATTGCCAGGGGTAGATGTTACAGAAATAGCCGATGCGCTGATGCCCATCGAAATCAATAGTGAAGCGAGTATAAGTTTTATCTTCATAATGCAGAATATTAGCTTTTTAACACAAATAACCCAATCTATAAAATTGTAAATTATTATTATCTGCAAAGTTAATAAAATTCTTTATAAAACAAGCATTTTAAGTGCTTAAGCACGATATTTATCGTATCTTTGCGTAGATTTTGCATTTATGAGTAACGATAATCGCTTTCATAAGTTTACGACCAAAGAGTTGATGGGGGTGGAGTTGCCTCGTCAATTCACATTCCCATTTTGTAATGAACCACATGTGTTGAGCATAATGGCGGCAAAGCGTTTGCGCTCTTATCTTGATTCTCGTGAGGATTGGAGAGATGAGTTGCAGCAGGGCAAAATGATGGGGGTGTTGGTGGCTGAAATGAATGGCGAAATAGGTTTTCTCGCTGCATTTTCGGGCAATCTCGCTCATGGCAACAACCACGAATATTTTGTGCCTGCCGTTTACGATCTTCTCTCGCGCGACGGATTCTTCCCACCCGAGGAGGCTCAAATTTCAGAAATTAACGCAAAAATCAAAGAGGAAGAGAATAGCGCTCATCGTCAGTCGCTTATCTCCCAATTATCGGAGGCTACCGACAGGTCAAAATCTGAAATCGATGCCTATCGTCTCTTGATGCAAAACTCAAAAATTGACCGCGACAAGCGTCGTCAAGAGGGTGTCGATGAAGCATCTCTTATTGCCGAGAGTCAGTTCCAAAAAGCCGAACTAAAACGCATTCGCACTCGTTGGCAACAGGTCATTGATGATATTAAAACATCGCTTGCCGCAAGTGACAAGAAAATTGCTGATTGGAAAGCCGAACGAAAACAACGCAGTCAGGCTCTTCAACTACGCATATTTCGCAACTTTGTAATGCTAAATGCTCGTGGCGAAAGTCGCGACCTTTGTGAGATTTTTTCTACTACACCTCAGGGAGTTCCACCCGCTGGGACTGGGGAATGTGCTGCGCCAAAATTGCTGCAATATGCCTATTCTCACGGATATAAACCATTGGCAATGGCCGAATTTTGGGTGGGGCAATCCCCCAAAGAGGAGATACGCCACGACGGACATTTCTACCCCTCGTGTAAGGCCAAGTGTGAACCGATATTGAATTGGATGTTACAGGGGCTTGATGTAGAGCCTAATCCACTTGAAAATCTATCGCAACATGCCGATATTGAGGTGCTTTATGATGATGAATGGATTGTGGCTGTAAACAAACCCGAAGGGATGCTCTCTGTGCCAGGAAAACTATCGACTATGTCGCTGCAAGAGTTGATGCAACAGCATTATCCACAATGCAATATCGAGGTGGTTCATCGTCTTGATATGGCAACATCAGGAGTGTTGCTTTTTGCCAAAACAAGCGAAATGCATAAGGCATTGCAAGCACTATTTGAGTCGCGACAAGTTGCAAAACAATATGTGGCATTGCTCGACGGAATTGTGGAGTCGCAACGAGGAATAATAGACCTACCAATAATTCTCAACCCCGATGATCGACCTCGACAAATGGTGAGTTACACTCATGGGAAGCAGGCGATTACACATTATGAAGTAGTGGAACGAAAAGATGGCAAAACTCGCGTAAACTTTTATCCAGTAACTGGACGCACACACCAGTTGCGAGTCCATGCATCACACCCCGACGGACTTAATGCCCCTATTGTCGGCGACACCCTTTATGGCACACACGCCTCACGCTTATACCTTCACGCACAAAGTATAGAATTTATCCACCCCATCACAAGCGCAAAAGTAAAAATCACTACCCCTTGCCCATTTTGAGGGTTAGTGTAAAATTTATTTGCAAATTTTAGAATATTTTTATAACTTGCACTCAACTTATAAAAAGGAGAACCGAAAACCTTTAATAGAGTAGGACTTTTGTTTAACTTAAATCTTTTAATTATGAAAAAAGTATTATTATCAGCAGTAGTAGTAATGATGTCATTTGTAGCAAGTGCACAAGTGTGGATGGGAGGATCTCTTGGTCTTGATTTTACATCGGCCGATGATGAAGTAATGACAACATTTTCTTTTGCCCCTGAGGTAGGTTACTCACTCAATGATAAATGGGATATTGCTATTGCACTCAATGAGTCGTTTGTGGTTTATGATGACATTTTTGCAAATTCAATTTCGGTAGAACCCTATGCTCGTTACACATTTGCAGAAGCTAACATTGCTTCATTCTTTGTTGAAGGAGGTATTGGTATTGGAGCAACTGAATTGGGTATCGATGGTGATATTTTGGGTGATTCAGCAACTGAATTCTATATTGGCTTCCGTCCAGGTGTAAAGGTTGCGCTTTCTGATAAAGTAGGATTGGTAGCAAAACTTGGTTTCTTTGGATATCAACACGTTGCTGACTCATATAGCAATTTCGGTCTTAATATAAACAACAATTCGTTGACATTTGGTATGTATTGGAATTTCTAATTCCTTAAATTCAAGCAAAATAATAGAGAGGTGCGACGAAACAGTCGCGCCTCTCTGCGTTTTATAAAAATCATATTAAATAAAACCTATTTGGTATTATTCGGCATTGAAAAAATTCCATGCATAGTCGTGATTTGAAATCTTTGACGTGAATAATAGTAATAATCTCGTCATATTTTGACGAGATTATTGTATTTGCTTAAAACTATAAAAAAGGACACGGCGCGCCGTGTCCCTACATTATATTCAGTTATCGAATTCTATTTTTTGCTGTTATCTAACGTAGATTTTTGTGGCTTTGGTGCCTTGAACTTTGATGTAAATGCCGTTTGTGGGGTTATCGACTTTTACTCCTTGGAGGTTATAATATTCGATTTCGATGTTGTCAATATTAATAATCTCAACTCCAGTAAGACTCAATATTTTCATCGTGTTGTTGGCGAGATTGACCTCAATAATACATTCACCTTCTACACATTTCCACGATTGAGTGTCGTCACCTTTTTCGTTTGTTATCTCATATATGTTACCTTTTTCAATCTCTTGATTTTCTGTTGTTGCGCCATAACGAGGATATGCGTTCAAATTGTCACCGAGCATTGTGGCAAATTGGAAATATCCATAACCTCCGTCGGCGTTGTCTATGTTAATCGTTCCTTCATAGAGGCCTTCACCCTTATGTGAGAATGCAACACCTTCGTTTGTTGACCATTCATGTCCGTTAACATCGCCAATGGCATATATTACTTCGGGGTATTTGATTGAGAATGTTGATGTGGCATTGGTAATGGTTTGGCGTGCAGGTTGTTTGATTGCATAAACCATCAATCCTTGTTGACGAGATGCGACATATAAATTTCCTGCGTGGTCAAAGTCCATTTGTCCCACCTCAGTTGTTCCACTTAATGGAATTGAGTATTGATATGTGAAAGATGGGGTATTTCCATTCCATGTTACTGAGTAGATAATCGCACTAAGGTCGGCAGTTGAACTTTCGGCTTTACCATTTACGATAGCAAAAGTTTTCAAATCAGAAGATATTGCCAAGCCCCCTCCTTGAGTGCCGTTGAGGGTTGATGACAACACACTTGAATTGAATAATTCGGTGCCATTTTCATCGATAAACACAAATGCAGGAGCCCCAGAGGTGTTATTCCCTGAGTATCTTGTTTGTGAAATAAAGCAACCTTTTGTAGTGGCATACATAGAGCAATTGGTATTAAGAACCACTGCTTTTGTGCTTAATTGTGTTGGCGCTTTTGTCCATGAGTCGGAGGTGCCCAAATCATATCGCAACACGGTTTTAGAGTTGTTGGCCGTAGGGATATCTTCGCTCACGACATACAATTTGCGATTGGCTCCCTCGCCAGCCATTGATAGGGCATAGACATTACCACCTGTTACAGTGGAGCCATTTTTCACTTGACCACCAGTTGAAATTGTTCCAGCAAAAACATTACTTACTGATGTCCCTGCTGATGGATTATACATCCACACCCCAGCATGAGCATCTTTCAAATCGCCAATATATAGTTTGCCGTTGCTAGTAGTTAATCCAAGAGGAGAAGCATAGTAAGATGAGAAACTGCTACCTAAAATCTTGCCGCCGTTTTTTGTAAAGTCGGGGTTGTAGCGTTGAATACCTTGAGCATATCCTGTAGAGGTGTAAATTGTACCAAAGTTAGGACTTGATTGGTCTTTATCAATAGCAACTCCCACACGTGCTAATGTAGAGCCCGATGTATATGTTACAGAGTTATCGCTATATATCAATTTATAGCCCGTCGAAGCAGGATTGTCAAGTGCTATAGCCCAAGAATATTCTGTATTTGCTTTTAACTTAGACGCATCAATAGCAACAGTATTAAGACCTTGTGTCACAGCGCCAATTTCAATTGTAACTTGCTCATCAGTACCTTTTGGAGTTAAAATTAAGTTGGCATTGTCAATGTCACCAGTGGAATGAAATGACACAGAGTAGTTTATATCGTTGACTTTAGTCAATTTGAGGTTGTAGGCAAAGTGTCCTTGCACAATCTCGTTGTAACTACGCATATCGATGTTAATATAATTTGTTTCGTTGGCAACTACTGTAACAGTTTTAGTCACCTCTTTATATCCATCAAGCGAGTGTTTGATAGTGTAAGTGCCAGGTGCAACCTTTTTGAACATATATACCCCGTTCCACTCGTCGTCGGTGGTGTTGGTGTCGACTTCTTCGCCATCTGAATTGTAAAGCGAAACTATCACATTATTAAGAGGTTGTTTGTTGTCAATAGGGTCGATATACTTGTTGGCATCGAGAGTGGGATTTTGTATGATTGAAAAATAGGTATTATTCATTGTAACCGATTGGTCGCGCACGATACCATAAATTTTGCCATAACTATCTTTCTTGCCCCAACCAAAATAATCGTTAATACCACGGGCATACAATTCACCTTCGTGACGGCACACATCATCGTTCATAGCACGGTGCATCGCAGGGCGGTAGGTGTGGTCATACCCCTCTACCAAGAACCCTGGAATTTCATGATTCAACACACCATAATATCGTGTATAACCTCCCGAATTATTAGGGTCGGTATATCCATATTGGAATGTTACGTCACCCTTAATCCAATAAGGATTGCCATCTTCATCTTTGTATGTTGGATAATACTTGCGGCCCGAATAAACCTTTCCGTCGTTATATACCACCGTAGGATTATCTAGCCAGTTGAAATGCATGTGCTCGTTCTTAATAGCATGATTCCAACACGCCATAGCCATTTCATCGCTACCATCTACATAAGGGATGCCGTCCCAACCACGATGAAGGAAAAGCAATTGATTAAAGTTGGTGTGCCCCGATGGATTGTCGCCAGTTCCAGTATTTGCATTAGAGTGGATAGATATAAACATATCTGCGTTCATTGTCTTTGCCTCTTGAGCAACGGTTGACAATGCTGGCGATGTCCCAGTTGTGGCATGGCTCATTCTTATGTTAACCTGATTTTTACCAGTAATTGGTTTTGATGGGTCATAGGGTACGCCATATTCTTTTAACTTGTCAAGCAACCCATATGCCTTTTGCATATTGGTGTTTGACTCAAAGAATCCGGCAGTATCAACTTTTGACGAATTAAACGCACCATGTTTTATGGTTGCCATAGGGCGGTCGTTACTAGTATATGTTCCGTGTCCAGGATTGATATAGATGCGCACTTGGTCAACGGTTGCGTTGGGATTGGCAGCCAAAGCACTCAATGAGAATGCAGTAGCAATAGATGTTAGAAGTTGTTTTATATTCATAATAAAATAGTATATAATTACACAAAATTACAAATTAAGCCCCAATTAATCGCAGAATTAGTAATAAAATTATCACTCATTCTCTAAATAAGAACAAGAATTAATGTAACGATGTTATTATATTTTAGAAATAATTGTATAACTTTGCGATGTTATGAGCAAGAGTTTATATATTATCAGTGGTTGTAATGGGGCTGGAAAAACAACAGCGTCATATACTGTTTTACCTGAAATATTGAATTGTAGAGAATTTGTAAATGCAGATGAAATAGCAAAAGGACTTTCTCCATTTAATCCTGAAAGTGTTGCTATAGAAGCAGGACGGCTTATGCTACGAAGGATTGAAGAGCTTCTTAATCGAAATGAATCATTCTCTATTGAAACAACTCTTTCCACAAAATCATATATCAACTTAGTGCGTAAGGCACAAGAGAAAGGATATCATGTCCATTTAATCTTTTTTTGGCTTGAAACACCTGATTTAGCTGTTCAACGAGTCGCAGAGAGGGTAAGCAAAGGTGGACATAATATTCCTAATGACGTAATTTTAAGAAGATATAAAGCTGGTATTTGCAACTTATTTAATATCTTTATGAAAGAGGTTGATTTATGGATGATATATGACAATAGTAGCACTCCGCGTGCATTTGTAGCCAAAGGAGGAAAGTCTATAAAAGAAGAGGTCGCTTCGGAAACGATATATAATAAAATTAAAGCCTATGTCAGATAAAGAAATAAAAGAATTTATAGATAAGCTTGATGCAGGATTGAAATTAGCAGAAGAAAGAATGCTAAAAGAAAAATCATTAAAAGGTGAGAATGTCGTTGTTTACACCGAAGGAAAGGGGATTCAGCACATTCCTGCGAGTCAGATAATTGCCGAAAAAATATTGAATTAAACCGACCAATAAAGAATATCTTTTTGGGGTTGAATACTTTATTTTTCTATTAACGATTTAAATAATTTAATATATTTTTGAGCGATAACTTGTGATGCAAATTTTTTGCGTACCGATTCGTGGAGCATTTCACGGTTGGGAGATGCTTCAATCGCCCAGACAATGCCGTCGGCAATACTTTGTGGTGATTTGTAGTCGGCAATATACCCAGTTACTTTGTGGTCGATGATATCGGTTTGTCCACCTTTGCCAAATGATACTGGCACACAACCTGCGGCTTGTCCTTCAATCAACGTGCCAGGCAGAGTTTCATATAATGATGTTGAAATTACCACCTTTGCCGATGCATATAACTGTTTAATTGTGTTGGCATCATTTATGCGCCCAAGATGGCGATATGGCATGCTAATCTTGGTTAGTAATTGAGGGTTACGAATGTCGCCAAAGAATATAACTTCGCAACACTTAGCCATATCTGGATTTTGTTGAGCAAAAATATTCAATGCTTCAATGGCATAGTCAAATCCTTTAATGGGATCATCTAATCGGGCAGCTCCCATCAGAATAAGGTTTTTGCTGAAATCAATGTCGTATCCCTCTATCTTTGATGTGGGAGTGATAGAGTATGAATCGATAGGGAATGCGTTATGAATAACTTCAACATGTTTATCCCCTAAAAGCGTACTCTCTTTGCACTTATTGGCAAGCCAATTGCTCACTGCCACAAATTGAATATAGGTGTTTTGATAGAGTGCTTGTTTTTTAAGCCATGTAGAGTGAGAAAGGTCATTTTTTCGCTTTCCGCCATTTATAAATTGACAATTGCCACACTGTTTTTTATATCTGTCGCACTCAAGAGCATGATGGCATATACCAGTAAGGCACCACATATCGTGCATAGTCCACACTACAGGTTTGCCAAGTTGTGCTATCTTTTCTATTTCGTTGAGTGACAACATTCCTTGATTTACCCAGTTTATCGCAATAACATCGGCATCAACTATCAATGGGTGTGATGCGAGCGAAACACCATGCGAGGCTGTTGAAACTTTGAAAAGATTTACCTTTGAAAGTCCGTTGCGAAGGAATATATTTAATCGCTCCATTAAGAATGCACATTTGTGTGCTCGATGAGAGTGATAAGGGGTAACATTTTCATCGTTGCCAGTTTTTGACATCACCAACAATCTCACATCAATCCCCTCTTTGCGTAGGGCTTGCATGAGACGGTATGTTACTACCGACGCACCTCCAAGTGAATCACTATGATTTAGTAAGGTAACTTTCATCGACGGAGTTTGAGTTTGATATTTTCGCGTTTGATTACTATTGCAATATAAATGAATATGAGTAGAGTGCGAATAGTTAAGTCAAGCCACATATATGGGGTTGAAATAAATGTCGCAGCCACAAAAAGCACCCCAGCAACAACCACATAAGAGAGTATGCGTGAGGTTTCATATTTGATAGGATTTACCTTATTGCCAATAATATATGAGCATATCATCATCACAGCATTACATGCCAAAGCAGCCCATGCGCAAGCGATATAGCCATATACTGGAACACAAGTGATGATTATTGATATCATTACTACAAAACCAATGAGAGTGAACACGATAGCCCAATATGTTTTGTCGATATTTTTATACCACAATGAGAGGTTGAAGACTATGCCATAGCACAACTCTGCAGCCAAAAGAATAGGAACCACTACAAGCCCTTCGTAATATTTTGCCGATATGATATATTTGAAGATGTCGAGATAAAACATCACGCCAAGGAATATGAGCAAACCGAAGATTACAAAATATTTCATTGCGTCGGCATACTCCTTGTTGCGCAGTTCTTTGTTGTCGTTCTTTTTAGAGAACATCAACGGCTCGTAGGCAAAGCGAAACGCCTGAATAAACATAATCATCACCATCGCAATTTTATAGTTTGCGCCATAGATGCCCAATTGATAGTTGGCAATACTTTGGTCGGCAAATAGGAATGGATATATGATTTTATCGATGTTTTGGTTCATAATGCCCGCCAATCCAGCGATGAGGAGTGGCAATGAGAATGTAAGTATTGTTTTTAGCAATTTGCTATTGAAAGCAAAATGTTCAGCACATATTTCGGGTAGTAAGAGTAGCATTATGATAGCCGAACTCATAATGTTTGCCACAAAGATGTATCCCACGCCATAAGTAGGATTGTAGAACCACGAAATAGTTTCGGGAGCAACCTTCCATAGCCATGGGCATAGCAATATGAAGAACAGGTTGAGACCTATGTTCAACGCAATATTAACCAATTTAAGGCAGGCAAATTTTATGGGGCGTTGCTTAAAACGCAAATATGCAAAGGGGATTGCCGTGAAAGCATCTATAGCAACAGTGATGCCCATTAATAACACAAATGACGGAGTTTCGCCATAGCCCATTATTGAGCAAATGGGATCGAGAAACATCCATATAAGCGCGATGAAAAGTGTAGAGGTAAATCCTACCGAAGTTAATATCGTGGTATAGATTGAGGAAAGACTATGTTCACCTCGACGTGCAAAACGGAAGAAGCCAGTTTCCATACCATAAGTGAGGAATACCAATACCAATGCCACATAGGCATAGATATTTGTTACCACACCATATTCTTCGGGTACAAACATCGCAGTGTAGAGTGGCACTAAGCACCAATTCAAAAAGCGCCCTACGATGCTACTTACACCATATATTGCAGTGTCTTTTA
>JAFOYQ010000158.1 GCA_017424575.1 Muribaculaceae bacterium | reverse complement strand
TTTTATTCAGCATCTTCAACTGGAAATAGGGGACAATCCTGGATTCAAGTACTCCAAAGAAACAATCGAATTGCGATATACTAAAAGACAGAAAAGATTAATTCCTCTTACGTCAAAAGATTATGAGTTAATCTCTAATTTTGATAGATATTATAACGAGAATATAATGAAATATTCAGGACCATTTTATGTAATAGATGGTTGTGATTATGCTTGGGCTATTGCTGATTCGGTAAATATTGCAGATAAATTTCAGTATCACTATGCTCCTGTAAGTTTTAGAGATGAGGTGTTACCTCAAGTTAAGATTAAAAGACTATTAATCCCTAATTCATATCCTGAGAAAACAAAGGTAAATGAAGTGAGTGAAGTTCGTTTTAATTCTCGTAGATTTTTAGCAATAAGAATAACACCCAATAGAAATGTTGTAGATATTAAACGTGTAAAATAATCTGATATGCAAGTACTATACGAAGATAATCATATTATTATAGTAAATAAAGCTCCTGGGGAGATTGTGCAAGGGGATAAAACTGGAGATGAGCCTCTTGTGGAAACTCTTAAGAGGTGGATTAAAGATAAATATAACAAACCAGGAAATGTGTTTTGTGGTGTTGTGCATCGACTTGATCGACCAGTTGCAGGTGTAGTTGTTTTTGCAAAAACGTCAAAAGCTCTTTCTCGCTTGAATGAAATGTTTCGAAATGGCGATGTTCATAAAACATATTGGGCGATCTCTCGCAATTGTCCACCCAAAGGTGAAGATACTCTTACACATTACATAACTACAGTGGAACGTAATAACAAGTCGTATGCATCACTCACCCCAAAATCAGGGGCAAAAGAGGCGCGACTATCGTATCGTCACATTGCGTCGAGTGATAGATATCATCTTCTTGAAGTAAATTTAATGACTGGTCGCAAACATCAAATCAGAGTGCAGCTATCATCAATAGGATGCACGATTAAAGGAGATTTGAAATATGGAGATAAGCGAAGTAATCCAGATGGAAGTATTTCTTTAATGGCTCGACACATTGAATTTGAACATCCTGTATCACATCAATTGATATCAGTAACAGCTCCAGTCCCCGATGATAATTTATGGAGGGCTCTTGCTGAAAATATTAATAACTAAAGCATTGAAATAATATAATGAATAAGGAAGATTTAAAAATAGTATTTCTTGGTACCCCTGATTTTGCAGTTGAAAGTCTTCGACGCATTCATAAGGGTGGATACAATATAGTAGGTGTAATTACAATGCCCGACAAACCAGCCGGACGTGGGCATAAATTATTACACTCTCCAGTTAAGCAATATGCTGTAGCAAATAACTTACCTTTGTTACAACCAGTCAATCTTAAAGATCCTCAATTTGTTGAGGAGTTGAGAGCTCTTGGCGCTAATTTGTTTGTGGTTATTGCATTTCGCATGCTCCCTGAGGTGGTGTGGTCAATGCCCGAACTCGGCACATTTAATCTCCATGCTTCTTTGTTGCCAAAATATCGCGGAGCAGCTCCTATTAACTGGGCTGTAATTAATGGTGATACTGAAACAGGTGTTACTACTTTCTTTCTAAAACATGAAATTGACACAGGTGATATTATTCGTCAAGAACGTATCGAAATTGCTCCGAGTGATAATGTTGGAGATGTACATGATCGTTTAATGATGCTTGGTGCTGAACTCACAATCGACACTATTGAACATATTATTGCTGGTGACCTTAAACCAATTCCTCAAGATGAAATATTGCAAGGTGCAGAGCCAACTCCTGCTCCAAAAATTTTCAAAGATACATGCTTGATTGATTTTACTCAACCCGCAATAAATGTTCATAATTTAGTACGTGGGCTATCTCCATATCCAGCAGCGTGGACTACATTGGAATTAGAGGACCGAGAACCTATTACAATTAAGGTTTTTGAAACCAAAGTATTGAATTACAATGGACCGCTAACTCCTGGCAAATTTACAATTGATGGTCAACACTTGTATGTAGATTGTAAAGATTCACGTATTGAGATATTATCTCTTCAGCCTGCAGGAAAGAAACGAATGCCTTCGGCCGATTTTTTACGTGGACTAAAATAAAATTGTAATCTAAACATAGACTATATGATTGAATATATTAAAGGGGAGTTGTCAGAATTAACACCGACTTATGCTGTAATAGATTGTGGTGGTGTTGGGTATTTATTAAATATTTCTGTTCCAACATATTCTGCGTTAGACGGAGCTAAATCAGCTAAATTATTAGTCCATGAGGCAATCCGTGAAGATGCCCATGTGTTATATGGTTTTGTTAATGAACAAGAACGTAGCTTATTCCGTTTATTGATAGGTGTATCGGGAGTTGGAGCGAATACCGCACGCATGATTTTATCATCAATTGCAGCGCCTCAGTTGGAACAAATTATTATGACTGGAGACCATTCAGTTCTTAAAAAAGTGAAGGGTATTGGTTCAAAAACAGCTGAACGAATAATTGTTGACCTAAAAGATAAAATAAAACCCATAGGAGATACGTTAATATTACAACCCTCATTGACTAATGAAGTGTTTGAAGAGGCTTTGGCTGCATTAGTGATGCTTGGATTTAATCGAGTACAGTCACAAAAAGTGCTTAAGAAACTCTTCGATACTGAACCATCAATCGCTGTTGAAGTCGCTATCAAGAAGGCTTTATCGATGATGTAGCTTGAGGGTGGTTAACGGTATTGTTAATGGGAAAAGTAATAGGTAAAAGACAAAAAATATATAAATTGATGTTGAGTGTAATAATTATATTGCTCTCAGCATCGTTGTTTTATACCTCAGCCCAATATTATAAGTCGGAATTAAAAGCACCTGCGCCTGGCGATTCTAAGGCTCCAATGGAGGTCGTAACAAATGATAAAAAGAAAGCCAAAGAAGGCACTCAATTCCCCACAAAACAGGCTGCACCTCAGTCGTATGAAGAGTTATTAAATCCTCAAGAAACTCCAATTGACTTAAAACAACCTAAAAATATTGAATCACATGCGGAGTATGACCCATTAACTCGCACTTATGTGATTAGAACAAAAGTGGGTGATCGTGAGATTGTTACCCCGTTTATTTTGTCTGAAAAACAATATAATGATTGGCAAGTTCGTGAATCAATGCACGAGTATTATCGTCAACGTAATGCTGAGGCATTGACCGAAAAGGAGAAAAAACCTTTTAATATCTTTGACATGAATTTTGCCCTTGGTCCATTAGAAAAGGTATTTGGCCCAGGTGGCGTTCAACTTAAAACCCAAGGTTCAATTACGATAAACATGGGTGTAAAGTCAAATAAAACAGATAATCCATCTCTATCACTTGACTCTCGTCGTAAAACATATTTTGACTTTGACCAGAAAATTCAAGCTAATATTACAGCTTCAGTAGGCGACCGAATGAAATTTAATATGTCGTATAATACTGATGCGACATTTGACTTTGACTCAAAAAACATTAAGCTTGCCTTTGAAGGTAAAGAAGATGATATTGTAAAGAATATAGAGGCAGGTAACGTGAGTATGACCACTGGGTCATCACTGATTAAGGGTAGTACTGCTCTATTTGGTATAAAAACTAAATTGCAGTTTGGTAAACTCACTGCAACAGCACTTGCTTCTCAACAAAATTCAGAATCAAAGACAGTTAACACAAAGGGTGGTGCTCAAACTACCGAGTTTGAGGTAAATGCAGATGAGTATGATCAAAATAGACACTATTTTCTATCTCACTATTTTCGTGACAACTATGATCAATTTGCATCAAAATTGCCCTATGTGTCATCGGGTGTAAATGTTACACGTATCGAGGTGTGGGTGACTAATAAGAGTGGAAATTATAATCAGGCACGAAATGTGGTTGCCTTTATGGACCTCGGTGAGAATCGCCGATTGGCAAATAACCATTGGATTCCTAATCAAACATTTAATAACCCAGCAAACTCATCTAACAACTTGCTCTCAACCATAAAAAGTGAATATCCCTCTGCTCGTGATATTAATAAAGTAACACAAGCATTGGAACCACTTTCGGTTTATGGATTTAATGGGGGTAGAGATTTTGAAAAAGTAGAGAGTGCTCGCTTGTTGTCAGAGTCGGAATATACCCTTAACTCAACTTTGGGTTATATCTCAATAAAGAGTGCGCTCAATGCTGATGAGGTTCTTGCAGTAGCCTATGAATATACTTATAATGGGCAAGTGTATCAAGTCGGGGAGTTCTCGGGAGATGTTACATCAACTGATAATTCACTTTATGTAAAGATGCTAAAAAGTACTACAGTTGCACCTCGTTTACCTATGTGGGACTTGATGATGAAAAATGTTTATTCACTTGGCGCATATAAAATCCAAAAAGATAAATTCAAACTTAATATTAAATACTTAAGTGATACAACAGGTACAAAGATAAATTATTTACCTGTTCCAGGATTGAATAATCAATCATTGTTGCAAGTGATGAATGTTGACCGCATTGATAACAATGAACAATCAAATCCCGACGGATTTTTTGATTACATTGATGGTTATACAGTGCTATCAGCAACTGGTCGTATAATATTCCCTGTAGTCGAGCCATTTGGCTCTCATCTTGAGGCAAAAATTGATAATCCCGAACTGGCAAAACAATACGTATATAATGAGTTGTATGACTCAACACTTGTTGTGGCGCGACAATTTGCCGATAAAAATAAGTTTATTCTTTCGGGTGAATATCAGGCGTCTAACGGCTCACAAATTAGGTTGAATGCAATGAATGTGCCTCGTGGTTCGGTCGTAGTTACAGCTGGTGGAGTAACACTTGTTGAGAATAGCGATTATACTGTTGACTATTCAATGGGTATTGTAACTATTACCAATCAAAGTATCATTGACTCAGGTCAAAGTATTAGCGTCTCTCTTGAAAATCAGTCAATGTTTAGCACTCAGCGTAAAACATTATTAGGTCTTGATTTGCAATATCAGTTTAACAAAGATTTCAATATTGGTGCAACAATTATGCACTTCTCCGAGAAGTCATTGACTGAAAAGGTAAGCATTGGTGATGAGGTTATTAATAATACAATATGGGGCGCAAATTTATCATATAAGACTGATTTTATGTGGCTCACTAATTTGCTTAACCTAATACCTACGGTCAATGCAACCCAACCTTCAAGATTCAATCTCACAGGTGAGTTTGCTCAATTAGTGCCACATAAACAAGATGTTGGTTCAAATAAAGGTAGTTCGTATGTAGATGATTTTGAATCGTCGCAGACTGGTGTTGATTTGCGTTCACCTTATTCTTGGTTTTTAGCATCAACGCCTTATGAGCAAGGAACAAATGCAATGTTCCCAGAAGCACAATTTGCAAATAATGTAGATTACGGTAAAAATCGTGCGTTAATTTCGTGGTATTATATTGATCGCATGTTTACTCAACGCAATTCAAGTCTTGCTCCGGGATATATTAAAAGTGACCTTGAACAATTATCAAATCCGTATGTGCGCGAAGTAACATCTCAAGAGATTTTCCCTGGTCGAGAATTGAGCTATGGTGAGTCTTCTATTATACAAACACTAAACTTATCATATTACCCAACTGAACGTGGACCTTATAACCTTGATGCGACAAATATTGATGAACAAGGGAATCTACTTTATCCCGAAAAACGATGGGGTGGTATTATGCGCAAATTGGATAATACTAACTTTGAACAATCAAATATTGAATATCTTCAATTCTGGATGATGAATCCATTCCTCGATGAGTCAAACCCTAATTATGAAGGTGGGGACTTATATATTAATTTCGGGGAAATGAGTGAAGATATATTGAAAGATGGTTTGAAATCATACGAAAATGGTTTGCCAGTTGATGGTGACCAACAATATATAAAATCAACAGTGTGGGGTAAGGTGTCAAGTCAAAATTCCTTGACTTATGCTTTTGATAATACAGCAGGTGCTCGTTTGGCTCAAGACTTAGGCCTTGATGGATTGAGTAATGATGAAGAGTTTCAATTTGAGTCATATTCAACCTATCTTGAGCAATTGCGTCAAAAATTATCACCAAATACGATTGCGCAAATGCAACTTGATAAATTCTCTCCATTTAATGACCCTGCTGGAGATAATTATCACTTCTTCCGTGGATATGATTATGATGAAGAGAGAATGTCAATATTAGAACGATATAAACATTACAATGGGGTAGAGGGTAACTCACTTTCTCCTGAAGATAGTAATGAACCATTATATCAATCATCGCGTAGCGTTCCTGATGTCGAAGACGTGAATCAAGATAATACGCTCAATGAATATGAACGATATTTCCAATATAAAGTCTCTATTCGCCCTGAGGATTTGGTTGTTGGTAAAAACTACATTACCGATAAACAAGTTTCATTAGTGCGCACTCGTAACGGAAAAGACCAAGAAGTTGAATGGTATCAATTCAAAATTCCGTTGAGTGACTATGAGCGAGTTGTAGGTTCAATTAATGATTTCTCTACAATACGATTTGCTCGTATGTTTATGACTGGTTTCAAGCGTGAAACCCACTTGCGTTTTGCTACACTAGAACTTGTCAGGGGAGAATGGCGCACTTATGATTTTAATCTTAACAATCGTGGCGATGCTCCGGCTGAAGGACAACTTGATGTATCGGTCGTTAACATTGAAGAAAATGCAAGTCGTCAACCAGTGAACTATGTGCTTCCTCCAGGCGTAACACGTATCGTTGACCCAGGTCAATCTCAAATTACTCAATTGAATGAACAATCAATGATGATGCGAGTTAATGGATTGCAAGCAGGTGATGGTCGTGGTGTATATAAGAACACTCAACTTGATTTGCGTAATTACAAAAAACTCCAAATGTGGATTCACGCTGAAAGCTTGATTGATGATGTAACAAATCTTCGTTCGGGAGAATTGTCTATGTTCATTCGTTTGGGTACAGACGTAAAAAATAACTTCTATGAATATGAAATTCCATTGACATTAACACCTCATGGAAAGTACAATACATATTCAACCTCTGACCAATATGCAGTGTGGCCTGCAAGTAACTTCCTTGACTTAAATCTTCAATCACTTGTTGACTTGAAGAAAGAACGCAATATGGCAAAAAATCAAGAGGGAAGTGGAGTTGGTTATGCGACTTTATATACAGGGCGTGACCCTAATAATGAAAATAATCGCATGGCTGTATTAGGTAATCCATCGTTGAGTGATGTAAGAGTGATATTGGTGGGAGTCCGTAACAATTCAAGTACAACAAAAGATGGTATTGTGTGGCTCAATGAATTGAAAGTTACTGACTTTGAGAATGAAGGAGGTTGGGCTGCTAAAGCAAATGCTACTCTTGGAGTTTCAGATGTTGCTACATTAAACGTAGGTGCTCATATTGAAACTGCTGGCTTTGGAGGAGTAGACCAAACGCTTAATTCGCGTAGGATGGATGATTACGAGCGATATAATGTTGCTGTTCAAGCCGATTTGGGAAGATTCTTGCCAGAAAAAGCGAAATTGAAAGCTCCAGTTTATTACTCTATGTCGAAAGAAAAGACATCGCCAAAATACAATCCTCTTGATCAAGATGTACTCTTAAAGGATGCCTTAGATGCGACTACAACTGAGGAAGAAAAGGATTCAATTGAAGCATTTGCAATAGAACGCACAACGATTGAAAACTTTAGTATCTCAGGATTGAAGTTTGATGTTCAAAGTAAAAATCCTATGCCTTGGGACCCTGCAAACTTTACGTTAAACTTCTCATTTAGTAAGCAAGCTAAGATGGACCCAACTACTGAATATGAGTACACAAATGATTATAGAGGTAGTTTCCAATATTCATATAGCCCTTATGTAAAAGGTCTTAAACCTTGGTCGTGGATAAAGAGTAAGAATAAAAATCTAAAATTCTTAAAGGATTGGGAATTGAATTATCTTCCCAACACAATCTCTTTCCTCACATCAATGTCGCGTTATTATTACGAGCAACAAACTCGTAGTGAAGTTGATGTTATGTTCCAATTGCCTATATCTGTAAGTAAGAATTTCTTGTGGGATAGACAATTGGCTATAACTTGGAACTTGACAAAACAATTGAGTTTTACATTTAATTCTAATACATCGGCACGTATAGAAGAACCTATTGGAGCAGTTAATAGAAAACTTTTCCCTGATGCATATAAAGAATGGAAAGACTCTATTTGGCAAAATGTGCTTCAAATGGGTACGCCTTGGTCATATAATCAAACATTTACTGGTTCTTATAAGTTGCCATTTAGCAAAATTCCTGTGTTGGATTTCTTGACAGGTTCAATAAGTTACAATGCAATTTATAAATGGGATAAAGGGGCTCAAGTTGAAGATGTAAATCTTGGAAACACTATTTCAAACCAAGCATCATGGAACGCTGATGGTCGTGTTAATTTTGAAGCATTATATAAGAAAATCCCATATCTTAAAGATGTTGAAAAACGTTTTACATCAACTCGTAAATCAACAAGTAATCGTAAACCAAAGAAATTTGAACGAACATATAAATTACAACAAGATACAACGTTAGTAATTAAACATAATCTTCGTTCTAAGAAGGTAAAGGTTTCGGCTAAAACTACAAAGAATCAACCGTTTACAGTTAAAACTCGAGTAATTGATGCAAATTCTGTTGAAATCCTTACTAAGGGAGAT
>JAFOYQ010000157.1 GCA_017424575.1 Muribaculaceae bacterium | reverse complement strand
TGGCCATTGCGGCTGTGCGGGTTCGAGTCCCGCTTCGAGTACGAAATCCTCCAATCTTATTTTGGAGGATTTTTTTATTAATTTTGTAGGTAAAAATTTAGGAGTAATGAAATATAGATTTAGGACACAAGGCACATGTAGCCAGATGATAGAGTTTGACATAACCGACGGAGTTTTGTCAAATGTTGCATTTTATGGAGGTTGTGATGGCAATCTGAAGGGTATCTCAAAATTGGTAGAAGGGATGCCTGTTGAAGATGTAATATCACGATTAGAGGGGGTGCGTTGCGGCATGAAAGCCACCTCTTGTCCCGACCAATTGGCACAAGCATTAAAGCAAGCTTTAGCGCAGTAATATTGCGTCATATTTAATACGATAATGTCGCGTGATAATAAAAGTTGCAAAATGTTGATAAATAATTGACATTAATTGTATTAAAGTTGAAAATTAATAATTAATTTTGTGCAATGTTGATTGCCTAAGTTTGGTTGCCTAATAGATATAGGTGCAAACTGTTAAAAAAGGCGGTTTTGCTTAATTAATTCGTGGAATTTTTAGAAATTCCCTCAAGTAGTAACAAGTCGATAAATATTGTCTATAAAAATGTACAAGTACAGAAATCTTAAGGTTGTAGTTGCAGGGCAATTTGGCCACGGTGCTGAATTCAAATTTGGTTATCCAATTGTTCCTGTGGGAGATGACCCACGCAATAACTGGATTAAAATGGATATGGTGGAGAAAGATCCATTAGATGTGCGCAACTATTTTCCTGAAATAGATGAGAAAATATATAAAATGAGAGTTTCTACCTATGGCACTTATTATGCCTTGGTAGCTCCATGTAAATATGATACTTCGGGCCGTAATGGCTTTTATAGCATAACACTTTTTATCCCTAAAGGCACTCAATACACAGGTACACAAGTGCGCTCAACATTAGATGCACTCAATGTGTTGTTGTATGATGCCAATAACTTCGACTCATCGGCATTGCCACTTGTTGAGCAATGTCTTGAACAAAATGGTTGGGAGCCCGAGGAGCAAGAGCCATTGATTATGCCAGTGAAGTCGGTTCCTGCTTACAAAGATGCTTATCGTGAATATGAAACCGAGTCAGAGTTGGATAAAATCCTTCAACATGCTATGCAACCCGAATATACTGCATGCCGTTGGATTTACTTGGCGCGTACAGGTTTGGTGCCCGATTCACAATTGACAAAACTCACCACTCGCATTCGTATTAAATACGATGTAGAAGTGCCTGAAGAGGTGAAAGCAAATAAGAAAACCGTTGTTGATGGCGACATCTTGACCGTGACTTATAGCAAGCCTAACTTCGATTCTCATTCTATAGCACTCAAAGTGGGACGTCCCGATACTGAACAATACTTGACTTATGCCGAAAATAAAGTTATCGTTAAAACTGCAGCCGAGGCAGGTGTTGTCTTTGAAAAGGCAGTGAAGATAATGCTTTATGATACCGAAGGCAAGGTGGTGAAAGAAACACCTCGCGTTATGGTGAATGGTGAAGAGGTGGTAGGTGCAATGTTGAAAGTAAAAGATAGCGACCTTGGCACAAAATTGCGCATAAAAATTTCAGCAGGATTGTATGAAGATGCCGAGGCTGAGTTGGAAGCCGATAAATTGGTGCGCACTCCACAAATGAAGGTCACTCTTAAACCTCGTGAAGGTAGCGTGAAACTTAATATCACTCTTGGTGGTAAAGAATTTTCATACGTTGAAACTCTTCGTCCAGCCGATCCATTGGCACAAAGTCTTCAACGCGGCACATTCAACGGATATAAAGTGACTCGTCGCCAAAACTCTGACGAGTATGATATTGATATTGCATCTAATCGCACAGTAGTTGCAGGTAAGACTGAAGATAAAGATGAAAGCAAACCATCACCAATGATAACACGCATCGTAGCTCTTGTTGTGGCATTGGTTATCGGTATTGCTGCAGGTGTGATGATTGAACGCTCACTCTCATCTGACGGTGTAGAAGAAGTTGAGGAAATTGCACCAGAAGAAACTGCTTTGCTCGACGATACAGTAACTGCACCCGAAACGGCTAAACCTGCCGAAACTCCTGAGCAAGCACCTGCTGCTCCAGTGCAAGAAGAGCAACAACCTGCTACTCCAACACCAGCGAAGCCTGCGCAAACTAATAGCGCAAATGCAATAACCTCATACGATGCGTTGACTGCCGACGAAAAAGACGACTTGGCATATCTTAAGAAAGAGAATAAGTGGTCGCCATCAAAGGTTAAATCACAACGTTTCAAAGATATGTTTATCCAACTTAATAATGGTAATATCGATTGCTTGATTCCATTGTTCTCAAATTTAGATGATAAACATGTTAATGGATATGTGAAGATAATCGTAGCCGATATTCCAAAACTTACAGCTGATGAGCGCGAGAAATCTAAAAAATATCTCAAGGTAAACGACAAAGGCAACATTGCAACATCTTGGGCAGCCAAGAAAATCGGCGAAATGGCTAAGAACTAAAATCGAGAAAATCGGTTGGAATTACATAATGAGGGCGTGTCATAAAAAGACATGCCCTCATGTTTTTATGTTAAAAAATGCTATGCCTGGGAAGGGTATGGACAGAAGTACATAAGTACAGGTTTTTTATTTTGTCTATACTCGCATCGCGTCAGCTATTTATGTTTATTCTGTCATTCTGTCAAAAAAATGCCACGCCTGGGAAAGATAAGAACAGAAGGACATAATGAGCAGAAAGGCAGAAGTTTATTTTGTTGAATTTCATTGCGTTAGCCATTTGTTCTTATGTTCTTTTGTCAATAATTAAGACAGAAGTACATAAGTACAGGTTTTTATTTTGTCTATACTCGCATCGCGTCAGCTATTTATGTTTATTCTGTCATTCTGTCTAAAAATACTGTGTTTGTGGAGGTGAGGGTAGAGGTGTAAATTTGTGTTTGTCAATTAGTTCTAATTAGCCTGCTATTGCTATTTTAATTTTTTTGTCGAAAAAATGGCATTGCATAGTTGTATATATATTGTATTTTTTATGCTTTTTTACTAACTTTGCACTCGAAAAGATAACATCTAACAATTTAATAGTCTAACTATGTGAAATGCCATGAAAAGAATCTCTTTTTGTGGTATCTTTATTTTGTGAAATTCACAAAATTCGCTAGGGTGACACAACCAACATTTATGAAAATTAAACAACTACTTTTTGCTGCAATGATAGCAATACTCGCTTTGGGTGCATCGGCGGCAAATCCTAACGCAACCGTCAGTCAAGTGCGCATCTACATCAACCCAGGGCACGGAACGTACACTTCAGGAGACCGCCCAATGGCAACAATCAAACATGGTGCTGCAATGGCCGATACGGCCGGTTTTTATGAGTCAAACACCAATATGCAAAAAGCATATGGCTTGCTTGATAAGTTAAAAGAATATGGTGTTCCTTATAATGCTTCAAAGCCTATTACTGGCACGAATCAAACAAACATTCGCATGAGTCATGCTACCACAGGTATCAACCCCGAGTTATCAGTCGTTGCAGAAGAGGCTAAAACGATGAATGCCGATATGTTTATCTCTATTCACTCTAATGCAAACCAAGGTGACGGAAATAACCCATCGGGACACACTAACTTCAATCAACTTCTATTCCTTCATCGTGGATACGATGGTTCTCCACATAATGCTGGAAGTTATGAAATGGCAATGGCTTGTTGGAAACATGCTATCTCAAATAAACACATGCATTGGAACTGGCTTACTGACCCAACTCTACCATACGATGTGGGCAGCCCTAACTGGGATGGTGCCACCTCTTTTCCTACGCGAACATACTATCCTAAAAATCAAAAGGATGCTGATGGCAATCCATATTGGATAAAAGGAGACTGGACTTTTCAATCTAGTTGGGGTACACAAGGTTATGGCGTCTTGCGTCACACAATCCCAGGTTTCTTGGTAGAGGGCTATGACCACACTTATCGCCCTGCGATGCACCGCGCCATGAACGATGATGTGTGTCGTCATGAAGGTGAAATGTATGCTCGTGGTATCAATGATTATTTCGGTTGGGGAAAAAAAGATAGTTATGGTAAAATCTATGGTATCGTTCGTGACCAATCGGTTACAATGAATCATACATATTGGTCGGTGATTCAAAATCCTACGCGCGATGCCAATAAATACATTGACCCTATCGATAATAAAAAGCCTCTTAATAATGTGACAGTTACGCTTTATAACTCAAATGGCGTTGCAGTTGACACTTATACAACCGACGATGAATGGAATGGTGCATATATGTTCAAAAAAGTTGCTCCCGGCAGTTACACTATTAAGCACTCGCGTGTTGGTTATGGTGATGTGACACAATCGGTTACTGTTACTGCCAATCAAACAAACTATCTCAATATTGATATGCGCACCGTTGCCGATGGCACTGCAGTTCAAGGTCATTATGCTTATGGGTTAAAATTGACAAAGGTTGATGATGAAACTTATACTGCATCGTTTAAGTCAACTGGAGCAATGAGTAATGGTAAGATTATCCTTACCAACTCATCAACTAAAGAGCAAACTATAATTGAAACTGGCTCTATCAAAAGCGGAGACAACTCAATCACTATTGATGCAAAAAAACTTGATGCAGATATTAATTACACATGGGCGGTAGCCTTTGACAATCCAGAATCAAAAGGATATAAACAAATTTTTAACAATACTTCTGTTGCCTCTAGCAGCACTCGCGTTGGTGTAGCAATTGACAATGAAGAAACAAGTGCTAACTTTGGTACAATTTACACCATTACTGGTTCAAAATTAGGTGTTCAAAAATTTAATCCCGACTTCTCAGTTAATGGCAGTAAGTTTATGGCCAACTACTTTAACTATCCTAGAATAGAGACAAATAGTGGGAAGTTGTATATAGTAAACAATGATGGTACTAATCCTGGTGTGTGGGTATATAACCCTTCGGGTTCTACAACCCCCACTCAAGTCCTCTCAACTCAAGCTTGTGGCGTTGCATTTTATGGAACTGGCTCAAACCGAAAAATGTACATTAGCGGAAAAAAATTTGCTTATGGCTACAATATCGGTTCAGCCGATTCATGGAGTGGTGGAGCATCGACTACTTTTAGCGCATTAGGAACACTTTTGGTAAATGGTGATGGTGACATCTATGCTACCGATAATGCAATTATTGCATCTCAAATTCGCTATTCTCCAAATAACGTTATAGATGTTCCTTCGTTTGCCGT
>JAFOYQ010000156.1 GCA_017424575.1 Muribaculaceae bacterium | reverse complement strand
CAAATTCTATTTGAGCCAAGCTCTCAATGCTAATCCTAACGAAATCGAAGGTATGGTAATCGGTGGTCACGGTGATACTACTATGATTCCTTTGACTCGCTTCGCTGCTTATCGTGGTGTTCCTGCTTCTTCACTTCTCGAAGCTGAAACTCTCGCTAAGGTTGCTGCTGATACAATGGTAGGTGGTGCTACATTGACAGGTCTTCTTGGTACTTCAGCTTGGTATGCTCCAGGTGCTGCTGCTGCTCAAGTTGCTGCTGCTGTTATCCACGACCAAAAGAAACTTATCCCTTGTAGCGCTATGCTCGAAGGTGAATATGGCGAAAGCGACATCTGCATCGGTGTTCCTTGTATCCTCGGTAAAGGTGGTATCGAAAAAATCGTTGAATTTGAACTCAACGACGAAGAAAAAGCACTCTTCAAGAAAAGTGCTGACGCTGTTCGCAACACTAACGCTGCTCTCGCATAATAAGTTAGCAAGTTAAGTAACAACAAAATATTATGGAGCACACTTGTTGCCAGCAACTTGTGTGCTCCTTTTATATAATAGTTATTCTTTATGAAAGAGATTAATCCTTTAGAAATCACCGACAATTTTATTCGTCTTATCTCAAGCGATTGGATGCTTATCACCTCGGGCGATGAGAGCAAATATAATATGATGACTGCCAGTTGGGGTGGTGTAGGTGAATTGTGGGGTAAGCATGTGGCTACAGCTTATGTGCGCCCTGAGCGTTATACCGACGAATTTGTTGCTCGCACACATCGTTTCACTTTGTCGTTCTTCGATGCCAACATGAAAAAGATGCTTGGTGTGATGGGGAAGGAGAGTGGTCGCCACTTTGATAAGATGAATTATGAGGGGTTGACTACGAAAGTGCTCCCCTCGGGGCAAATAGCATTTGAGGAAGCTCGATTGGTGCTTGATTGCAAGGTACTTTATGTCGATGCCTTAAAGGCTGAGAATTTCCTTGACAAAGAGTCGTTGGCAAAATGGTATAACGAGGGCCCTGGTGGTTCGCTTCACAATGTGTATATCGCCGAAATTGTAGGTGCATGGATTAATGAATAATAACAAAAAAGAATGAAGATAATTATGAAAAAGATTAAATTTTTATTTGTAAGCGCATTGGCTGTTATGGCAGTGTCGTGTGCATCAAGTAGTGCCGATAAGGAATCGGCCGATTCAACTGCAACAGCAAGCACTGAAGTTGTTGCTCCAACTGAGGGTGAAGTTGTAGCCCAAGCTGAGGAAACAGGTGATGTAATCACTTATGAGGGTGGAAATATCTTTGAGGTGCCTGCGGGTGCAATGGTTTCTCCACAATCGGTAAAAGATACTCAACACACTACAGTGATTGAGTTTGGTGCTACATGGTGTGGTCCATGCAAACAAGCAAAGCCTGTGGTTGAAAACCTCGCAGGTAAATATAAAGGACAAGCAGAGTTCCTTTATGTGGATATTGATAATTGTCCTGAAGTTGCTAAAGAATTTGGTGTAGGTCAATCAATTCCAGTGGTAGTAGTGGTTAAGGCTGACGGTACATTTGAAAAAGTGGAAGGTCTTGAACCAATCAAATCTCAACTCGACAGCAAAATCGCTGATGCTTTGAAAAAGTAAATTTGTAGAAATAAACTATAATAAGGCGTTGCGTCATTTTTTTTGACGCAACGCCTTTTAAGTAGATACTTGAGCAATTGAGTGTTGGTTGAATATATAAACCTCTATATGTGGCAAAAACAAAGGCATCGTGCGAAGCACGGGAAAGCAGAGCGTCTTTAATAACCGGGGGTTGAGCGAAGCGAAACCCTCGGTAACGAAACAACCTACTCCCCCCCTTATCCGTCTGGAGGACGGGAATGGTATAATACTCTTGATTCGCGTCTGCCAGACGCATATAGCGTGATTTGCAATGCCGAGGGTATCGGGCCTTGCCCTCTACCCCCGGTTATTGCCTCGGTCAAGCCTCGGCGAGCTAAAGGTTCATATCGCTACACTCTCCCGTGCTTCGCACGCTTTTGCTATTGGCAAACTTTAATAATGTGGTAGTGTTTTTTGCAAATCAAAGGCGCAAATATGGCAAATTGCCACATTTTTGGTTAAAAAGGGTGGTTAACTTAAAAAAATGGTGTATATTTGCACACTCAATGCGGTAATAGCTCAGTTGGTAGAGCATCAGCTTCCCAAGCTGAGGGTCGCGAGTTCGAGCCTCGTTTACCGCTCTTCCGTAAGACAAAAACTAATATAAAACGAAGAAAGCCTCTCACTGTTGAAGTGCGGGGCTTTCGACTTTTATGGAATTAGCGTATGCTTCCTACATATTAATGTGCATGGTTGTGTTCGTGGTCATGTTCATGCTCGTGGCATTCGTGATCGTGTCCCTCGTGATTGTGAGGAGCGGTGCAAGGTGTGCCGCCTATCTTGATTGCTGTGATAGAATCATGAGCGACTTCGCCATGGTGGTGATGCTCAATGAAAATCGATACTGTATCACCTTTTTGCCATGCAGCAATTTTATCTTGGTTTGAGGCTGAGTAGTCATACTCTTTTGTTTCGCCACAAGGGAGTGTTGCGATAGTGATTTTGCCTGATGTGTAATCGCCCTCTTGAGCAACGCCTACAACAACGACGCCATGGTTGTGATTATGACCTTCGTGGTTGTGGTTGTGTTCGGTGCAGGTGGTGCTATCGTGTGCTGCTTCAACCGAAGCGTTGTCGCTATCGGTTGAAGAGCATGATGCGATAGATATTGCGATTGCTACAAAGCCTAATGCTTTAATTGCTTTCATTTTCTTATTTAATGATGTTTGAGAGGTTGAAGTTGGTAAACTCTACGTCTTTAATCGCTTTTTTAGCGAGAGAGTTGTCGAGTTTGATGGCTTGACGAAGGTTGCTTTCGAGCATCTTCTCGTTATTAGTGCGAGCACCGAGTACAGCCATCAAGTAGTAGGTAGTAGCATCTGGAGCTTCGATAGCAGCGAGAGTGCGTTTAGCTTTGCTATAGTCTTTAGACACGATTTGAGCAAGAGCAGCATTATTTGTTTTGCTATCTTCAAATGCTTTTACAGCAGCGTTATTGTCACCCATTTTGAGGTAGTAAACACCGAGAGCTTCTTTCACTTCGTCGATGCTACCAGCGTTTCCGAGTAGTTCGTTTGCTTTGCTATAGTCACCTTCGAGCATTGAGATAAGGCCGAGGTTCATGTTTGATTCGCCGTTAGATTGAAGACTTGCAGCTTTCTTAAAGTTAGCCGATGCAGAAGTGAAATCTTTAGCGATAAATTGGCAAGCACCGAGGTTGTTGAATGCACGATAGTCGTTGCTGTAGATGTTGGCAGTAGTTTGGTAGATTTCTGCTTTTTCATCGTTGTTGTCGGTGAGAGTAGCGCAATAGAGCAATTCGTCAACAGAGAGTGATTTAGGATTATTTTTGAACGCTTCTTTAATTTCATCATCGCTCTTGCCGATTACATCGATTGATGCAGTGAGACGAGAGTAGCGAAGTTGAGGAAGAATTTCGTCGGTGAGTTGGTCAAAGATTGATGAGAGATTGCGAATTTCTTGCTCGCGCACTTCGGGATCTTTATACATTGAAAGAACGCTAAGAATGAGTTCTTTGTCTTGGATATTGCTTTCAGCAACGAGTTTTTGGAAACCTTCCCAGTCTTGAGCTGTGAATTGAGCAGTGAGTTCGCCGAAATCAGAGATTTTTTCATTTTTGAGGTGCTTTTCAAGATAAGCACTTGTATTCTTTTCGCGTTTAGACGCGAGCTTTTCGTTGAACTCAACGCCACCTTCGGGTGATGCGTAAGATGAAATGTTAATTTCTTTGATTTGACGTGAAGAATCAGCGTTAGCATTAGCGAGTTTTGAGTTGAAATCCTTCATCGCTTCAGTACGCAATTCGCCGTCGCGAATGTTTGCTTGGTTGATGAGGAACTTGATGTCAGCTGTATATTTTTCGTTGATGATGCGTTGGAACTTATCGGGAGCGATAGCTGGATTGGTTGACGCAACATCGGCGATAGTAGCTGTAGTGTTAACACCTTCGGTAACTTTTACCATAGGAAGAGTGTATTGCTTGTTACCTTGTTTTACATTGAAATCAAGATACAATTCAGCATCTTCCATACCCTCTACATAGTCGTATGAGAAAGGAATAGTGATATAACCACCTTTGTCGTAGCTCACAACAGGATTGTTGCCACGCACTTTCTCGCCTTGGAATACATAAGGAGTAGAAGTAAGAGTAGTGATTGAACCAGTGTTGTCGTCGCCAACGAGGAGACGAGGAGTTACTGTTACTTCGGCTTTCTTAACGAAAACTTTAGCAGGAATTTTACCTGTTACAGTACCAGGAACTTTGTTGCCGTTAACTTCGAGTGGCTCTGGAACTACAGAGAAGTATTTGCTGTCAAACTGCGAAATTTTCTTGTTACAGCCAGTAAGAGCAACTGCACACCCTACTAAGAGGGTAAGAAATAGTTTTTTGTTCATAAAAAGTGAGATATTTTAATGTTATTAATTGTTTATTGACACTACTAATGCAATGAACTACAAAATTAGTAATAAAAAACGATTTTTTCGCTCTTTTTATATTAAGATGTGTCAAAATCGCAATAAAAGGTGCTAATGTGATGAAAAACTAAATAATTATAATTAATTTTGTTGTTTCAAAATAGTGTTTAACCATTTTTTTTAGACAACCAACTAATTATTAAAGCCGATGAGAAAATGGCGCATTGATGATAGTGCTGAACTATATAACATCAACGGATGGGGATTGAAGTATTTCTCTATTAACGAGAATGGTCATGTGGCAGTAACTCCAAAGGAGGGGCTTGCTTCGGTTGATTTGAAAGAGGTAATGGATGAGTTGCAAGTGCGCGACATTACATCGCCTGTGCTTTTGCGTTTCCCCGATATTTTGGATAATCGCATTGAAAAGATTTCACGATGCTTCAAGAAGGCCGCTGAAGAGTATGACTATCAGGCTCAAAACTTTTTGATTTATCCTATTAAGGTAAATCAGATGCGTCCTGTTGTTGAGGAGCTTGTTACTCATGGTAAGAAGTTTAATATTGGTCTTGAAGCTGGGTCAAAACCCGAATTGCATGCGGTATTGGCAACAAATATAGCTGAAAATGCTCTTATCATTTGTAATGGTTACAAAGATGAGGATTATATCGAACTTGCATTGTTGGCACAAAAGATGGGACGTCGCATTTATCTTGTTGTAGAAAAACTCAACGAGTTGCGTCTTATCGCTGAAATCTCAAAACGCATCAATATCAAACCAAATATTGGTATCCGCATCAAACTTTCATCATCGGGTTCGGGTAAATGGGAAGAATCGGGTGGTGACCAATCAAAGTTTGGTCTTAACTCAAGTGAACTCCTTGAGGCTCTTGACTATCTCGAAAAGAAAGAGATGGGCGAGTGTCTTAAGTTTATCCACTTCCATATCGGCAGTCAAATCACAAAGATTCGTCGCATCAAAAATGCATTGCGTGAGGCTATGCAATTTTATGTGCAATTGTCTAAGTTGGGATTCAATATTGAGTTCCTCGACATTGGTGGTGGCTTAGGTGTGGACTACGATGGTACACGTAGCTCAGCAAGTGAAAGTAGTATGAATTACTCAATTCAAGAGTATGCCAACGACGCGATCTCGGCTCTTGTTGATGCTTGTGTGAAGAATAATTTGAAGCAACCAAACATTATTACCGAGAGCGGTCGCTCATTGTCGGCACATCACTCGGTGCTCGTGTTTGAAGTGCTCGAAACAGCATCACAACCCATTTGGAAGGATACCGAAGAAGTCGATGAAAATAGCCACGAATTGGCACGCGAATTATATGAAATCTGGGATAAATTGAGTCAAGCCCGATTGGTGGAAAGTTGGCACGATGCACTAGAAATTCGTGAAACGGCTCTCGACCTATTCAGCCTTGGTATGCTAGACCTTCGCACTCGTGCTCAAATTGAAAAACTTTTCTGGTCAATTGCTCGTGAGGTAGGAGAAATTTCGGCATCAATGAAACATTCGCCCGACGAATTTAAGAAGATTGCTAAGATGTTGCCCGATAAATATTTCTGTAACTTCTCACTGTTCCAATCATTGCCCGACTCTTGGGCTATCGACCAAGTGTTCCCAATCATGCCTATCTCGCGATTGGAAGAGCGCCCAACTCGCACAGCAACTTTGCAAGATATTACATGCGACTCTGATGGTAAAATTGCAAACTTTATATCAAATCATGGTATTGCAACATCGTTGCCAGTGCATGCGTTGAAGCCAAATGAGCCATACTATCTTGGTGTGTTCCTTGTGGGTGCTTATCAAGAAATTCTTGGCGATATGCACAATCTATTTGGCGACACAAATGCTGTGCATATCAGTGTGTATAAAAACCGCTATGAGATAGATCAGATTATTGAAGGGGAAACTGTAGCAGAGGTATTGGACTATGTTCAATTCAATCCTAAGAAACTCGTGCGCAATGTGGAAACGTGGGTGACTGCTTCAATGAAAGCTGGTCGCATCACACCCGAAGAAGGTCGTGAGTTTTTGAGCAACTATCGCTCAGGACTATATGGCTACACATATCTTGAACGCGATTAATATTATAACAAAACATAGGGAAACGGAGAGTGGGGAGCGAAATCTCTCAACTCTCCATTCTTAATATAAAAATAAGATGAGGTATTTCATGCATTTAGCCTATCGAGGCGCAAAATTTCATGGTTGGCAATCGCAACCCAATGCCGTGTCGGTGCAATCGGTCATTGAGGAGGCAATGTCAAAAGTGATGCGCTGCGAAATGAAAATCGTTGGTGCTGGTCGCACCGATGCAGGTGTAAATGCACATTCGATGGTGGCGCATTTTGATACCGAGTCGCCAATAGTAAATATCGATGGATTGGTGCGAGGATTGAACTCGCTTGTGGGAAATGATATAGCGATATATTCAATTAAGCCTGTTCACGACGATGCTCATGCGCGTTTCGATGCTACAGCTCGCACATATCACTATTATGCTCACACCGAAAAATCACCTTTCTGTCATGAGTTGAGTTGGCAAGCACCAGCAAATCTCGACTACGAAAAGATGAACGAGGCGGCAAAAATACTATTTGAAGTAGATGATTTTACCTCATTCGCCAAACTGCATGCCGACAATAAAACAAATATATGTCGTGTCACCGAGGCTCGGTGGGAGCCGTTGGGCGACGGACGATGGGTGTTTATTATTACCGCCGATCGTTTTCTTCGCAATATGGTGAGAGCTGTAGTGGGAACACTCGTTGAGGTAGGACGAGGAAAAATTACGATTGATGACTTTCGTCGCATCATTGATGAGAAAGACCGTTGCTCGGCAGGTACATCAATGCCAGGTCATGCACTATTTTTGTGGGATGTGAAATATCCCTATTGGGAATGTTCTAAATAGTGTGTTTTTATTCAATAATGTGGTATTGTATTAATTTCGCAAGCAAATATAAAAGCAAAAAAGAGGAGCCCGCAGGCTCCTCTTCATATTTGGATATATTACCAAATGTTATTTTTTGAATTCGATAATAGTACCGTTAGCAATAGCAGTTACTTTAGAGTAAACGCCCAATATTGTAGATGCTTTGTATTGAACATTAGCATTGATGATTGCTTTAGAACCACTGAGGTTAGCATTTTTGTACATTTCGCTCATAGCTGATTCGCTCATAGATTTTTTAGACAAACCGCCGATACCGAAGATGTAAACTTGAGTACATTCGCCTGTAGCAGTACCTACAACATCGTAGTTAGCTTGATCCAAAACTACTTGAGTTTGCAATTGGTTGAAGTTTGAAGTTGATTCTTGGTGAACACCACAGCTACTAACGAGAAGGCCCATTGTAGCAACCAACATAAATAAAAATTTTTTCATAATTGGTAAGAAAAATTAATTCTTCGTTGACTCACACGAAGGGGTTGTTGAAATAAAGAGACTGAGTCAAATCTCCGTTGATTATTATTAATTAAAATTTATTGTTCCTTGTAAATGATATTATGTATTGATTTTACAATAAGATGTGCTTTATTGCACTTACAAATTTAGATAAAACCTATATCTAAACCTAAATAACTGTGTTTACAATTTGATTTACATTTTAATATTTATTATGATTTTAGGGGTATGTAGGATAAAATGTGGAATGGGGTATTATTAGTTAGGAATGGATAAGTGTTACTTTTGCGCTTTCATTAGAGTAAGGTTAAATATTGCACATTATGAAGAAATTTAGTTCTGTTATTGTTATATTATTAACTGTGGCTATTATTGCCGATGCTATGAGTTGGAGCAATCCAACATCAGCGCTTGAAGGCGATGTTTGCGATGGTAGTAAAAGCAATTTAGATACTATCAGCACAGCGCATGTACAGGATAAAAACAATAACCGAATGTTGGTATCAGGCCAAGGATGGTATGGATATGACATTGAACATGCTCGTCCAGAGCAAGCATCAAACTGCTATATGACCTATGAATTGGCATTAGGATTTCAGACAGAACCTACCGATAGCAACTTATATGATAAATTATTTGGATATCCCACAATATAAAAGCAGAATATCTCGAACTTTCATTAGATTGGAGATTTAAGGGGAAAAGCATTAAGAAGAGTTTGCCGAATTCAAAAAATAACATTTGATGAATTGTACAATGAGTATTGTAAGCGGCATCTCCGATGTTATTATTTATTCTATTAATATTTGTGTAGAGGTTGATAATTCTCCAAAATGAGCTGTGAGGATGTTTTCTCCACACGTTTCGGCTATTAGCGAGTTCCCCTTAATCTTCCCAAATTTCTTGGGGAATGAGAGCTCTATGCCATCAACATTAGTATTGATTAATACACCATATTTATTATATCCATAAATGATGGGTGTATATGTGTCGCCTTTATTAATTGATGTGCGTGATTGAGCAAAGGCAATCGATGCGATTTCGTTGTCGGTGGGAACTTTTGCAACTACATATAATCCATTGGCTACAGTGCGCTCTTTGCCGTCACTTGGTACATTGCATATTCCTAAATTCTTAATGTATAGTTCGCTCGACCCTCCGCCATCAAAGTTCATAGCATTATAGCAACCTACATATCGCATAATATCAGCGAGTACTTTTGATGTGCAACCATCTGAATCTTTTGAACGCCCATCTACGATGAGAATTATAAGTTTGGAGTTTGTTTCGTCGCTCCCAATAGCTGTGCGAGGATGTAAATCGTTAAGGTGGTGTAGGATGTCAACAGGATTAGTCGTTACGCCATTTTGCAAAATAACGGGGTAGCCACTAATTAATTCGGTGGGGGTGATGGGTACTCCATTAGAAAGTGATGCTGTTGATGAAATTTCAATAACATCACCTTGTTTTAGACGGCTTATTAATATCCCTTGAAAATCGGTGCCCGATAATACATAACTGTTAGGAGTTATAGATGTGACTCCACCAGTCTTAGGGGTGGAGGTAACAATCATTTTAGATGTTTTGCCTATAGTTACTGGGAAGTCGATGGGGGAGATAACAACCTCAGTGGCTGTGGCTACGCTATCGGTTTTCGCGCCATAGAGTGGTGTGTATAGTGTAATGCTATTTTTTGATGCAGTGGTGTTAATTCCCGATAACAAAATAGAGGAATTATTCATTATTACATTATGTGTAATCTTAATTTCGTCCATAATCGGTTGGCGATTTTTGCTCCAGGTCCATTGTGTGCGTCCGTTGTTGTCAACGTAGATAGGTTGACTATCGATGACATGTGAACCTATAGAGTTGCCTTTTCGCATGTTGAAAAAATCGGCATTGACACCAAGGTAATATTGAGTAGAGTCATTGTCGTGGTCAAGAGCCATTCCCGACACCTCTTGTCGTGCATATATTGTGTTTTTGGCTTTGAGTGTGCGAATGTCTAATATGGGATTTGTAAGGTCGGTGACTGTATAAAAAATATTGAGATTTTGTGCGCCAGTTAATCGTAATGATGTCAATGTGGTGCTCGGCCCAACTACGATGTGGTTAATCGTATCTATATTATACTCTTTATTTTGCAAAGTCCATACGGTAGTTGCTGACGATGAAAATGCAACTAATACTATAACTAAATACGATACAAAATGCTTCATTTGAGGGAGTTTTTAGACGTTAAATATAAAACACCCTAAAGTTAATAAAAAGAATTAGAAGTATAAGGCGATTTGATTAAAAAGTGGTGATGGTTGAAAAATATTGTAGTTATTATCGTTGAAAATTATTTTTATAGATAAAATATGAGATAATTTGCATTATTAAAATGCGATTTTTTGAGTTGAATACATATTACAAAAGTGAAATGGAGTATAAAATCGGAGTAAATGACCAATGTGGAAGTTTGAAAATGTAACAATGTTGTAACAATATATTCTATTATAAAATTGCTCAAAAGTCTTATAAATAGGGCATAATATCGGAAAAAGTAGCTGATTTTTCGGTGTTGCCTTAACTTTGTTGCTCGAAAGTTTTAGTAATTGAATTAAAATTGCTTACTTTGCACCGCAAATTTGAATTTATTAATTAAAATCGTATTATTATGTCAGAAATTGCATCTCGTGTTAAAGCTATTATCGTAGACAAACTCGGTGTAGATGAAAATCAAGTAACAGAAACAGCAGTATTTACAACTGATCTTGGCGCAGACAGCCTTGACACTGTAGAACTCATCATGGAATTCGAAAAAGAATTCGGTATCTCAATTCCAGATGAACAAGCTGAAGGTATCAGCTCAGTGGGCGACGCTATCGCTTACATCGAACAAGCTAAAGCATAATCTCTACACAACACTTCTAAAGAATAATGGAATTAAAAAGAGTTGTAGTAACAGGTCTTGGTGCGCTTACTCCTATCGGTAACGACGTTGAAACCACATGGAAAAACGCTCTCGAAGGTGTGAGTGGTGCAGGTCCTATCACCCATTTTGATGCTTCAAAGTTTAAGACTCAGTTTGCTTGTGAAGTAAAAGACTTTAATGGAGCAGACCATTTTGATCGTAAAAAACTTCGTCAGCTCGACCTTTATGCACAATATGCATTGGTAGCAGCGAAGCAAGCGGTTGAAGATGCAAATCTTGAAGAAGAAGGCATTAACAAGAATCGTGTAGGTGTATTAGTAGCAGCTGGTATCGGTGGTCTTCACACTTTTGAAGAAGAAGCAGGCTATTATGCATTGCATGGTGAAGAGCAAGGTCCTAAATACAATCCTTTCTTTATTCCCAAGATGATTGCTGATATTGCATCGGGTCACATCTCAATGCAATATGGTTTCCATGGTCCTAACTATGGTGTGGTATCGGCTTGTGCTTCATCTAACAACGCAATTATCGATGCATTCAACCTCATTCGTCTCGGCAAAGCTAATGTGATGGTTACTGGTGGTGCTGAAGCGGCTATTTATCCTGGTGGTGTGGGTGGATTTAACTCAATGCACGCACTCTCAACACGTAACGATAGCCCTAAGACAGCTTCTCGTCCATTTAGTGCATCGCGCGATGGTTTTGTGATGGGTGAAGGTTCGGTTGTATTGGTTCTTGAAGAGTTGGAACACGCTAAAGCTCGTGGCGCAAAAATTTATGCCGAAGTAGCTGGTGGCGGTATGTCGGCCGATGCTTATCACTTAACTGCTACACACCCCGAAGGTCTCGGTGCTATTCTCGCAATGAATAATGCACTTGAAGATGCTGAAATGAAGCCCGAAGATATTGATTATATCAATGTTCATGGTACTTCAACTCCAGTGGGTGATGTTTCAGAGGTGAAAGCTATCAAAGAAGTGTTTGGTGATCACGCATATAAATTGAACATTAGTTCAACTAAATCAATGACAGGACACTTGCTCGGTGCAACTGGCGCTCTTGAAGCAATGTTTAGTGTAAAATCGGTTCAAGAAGATATCGTTCCTCCTACTATCAATCATGAAGAAGGTGACAACGATGAAAATATCGACTACAACCTCAACTTTACATTCAACACTCCTCAAAAACGCGTTGTAAACGCAGCATTGTCCAACTCATTTGGTTTCGGTGGTCACAATGCTACAGTAATTGTAAAAAAGTACGCTGAATAATCAGCCTCACTTTATAGACAAAAATAGGACTCGCTCACAAGTGAGTCCTATTTTTTTGTGGGAATATTAAATAAAAATTGATTACAAATGTGTTGAATAGGCGCATATTTAGTAATTTTGTGCCATAATTCCATACTTGCAAAATAATACTATAATGAAAAGATATTTTCTCCCAATTTTGGTGATGCTCGTGGCGTTGCAATCAATTGCTGCTACATTTGTGGGTAGTCGTGATGATTTTCGCGATGAGACAATCTACTTTGTGATGACAACCCGTTTTTATGACGGTGACCCAAGTAACAACACCCAATGCTGGGATAATCAAGAGCGCAACCAAGGCGACCCTGCATGGCGTGGCGATTTCAAAGGTCTTATTGAGAAACTCGACTATATCAAAGCGCTCGGTTTTACTACAGTGTGGATTACTCCGGTAGTGGAGAATGCGTCGGGCTACGACTATCATGGCTATCATGCAGTGAATTTTAGTAAGGTTGACCATCGTTATGAGAGTGAAGATGTGTCGTTTCAATCACTTATTGACGCGGCTCATGCTCGTGGCATGAAGATTGTGCTCGACATTGTGTTGAACCATACCGGTAACTTTGGCGAAGAAAATCTTTGCAAGTTGTTTACTCGCGACTGGACTAAAAATCAAGCCACTCTCGATGATTGTATGGTGCCTTATACACAATCACAAGGTGGTAAACTCCCTGATAATTATCTGTCACTCCCTGGGGGAAATCAATATCAAGCTCGATTGGCTCAAATGAAGAATACCGATGGAGTGAATCATGATGTAAATAACTATTGGCATCATGTGGGAAATAGTTGGAACTGGGACGATTATTCTCGTTGGTATGGGCAGATTGCAGGTGACTGTGTTGACTTGAATACCGAAAATCCTTATGTGTCAAACTATCTCGTGAAATGCTATGGCGAGTTTATTAAGATGGGTGTTGACGGCTTCCGTATCGACACCTCGGGGCATATCTCTCGTCTCACATTCAATAAGGCGTTTATTCCTCAATTCACTGCTCTTGCTGAGCAATATAAGGATAAACGTGGTGGCGGTCCATTCTTTATGTATGGCGAGGTGTGTGCTCGTGAACGCAATGTGACATATCGTAATCACGAAAACTGTTCACCATATTATTACACTTGGAAAGAATCGAAAGAATATGCGTGGGACGATAGCGAAACATCATGGAATAATATCGTGGTGATGGAGGGACAAAAAGGTAATCACACCAATATCACTTCGGTTGATGCTCAAGGTGTCGCTGACCAAGATGACTCGGGAATGCCTACCTCAAACAATGCTTTCTTGAATGGTAATGATTATCGCACTCCCGACCATAGTCAATATTCGGGCTTAAGTGTAATTGACTTCCCTATGCACTGGAATTTCCGTAGTGCAGCCGAGGCTTGGGGTGTGAAATATGGCGATAACCTCTATAACGATGCAACATATAATGTGGTATATGTTGATTCACACGACTATGCGCCCGACGGAGCTCCCGAAAGTACTCGTTTCAATCAAAGTCAAGACACATGGGCCGAAAACCTCTCGTTGATGTTTACTTTTCGTGGAATTCCATGTGT
Organism: Muribaculaceae bacterium; assembly: GCA_017424575.1. Taxonomy (GTDB): domain Bacteria; phylum Bacteroidota; class Bacteroidia; order Bacteroidales; family Muribaculaceae; genus RGIG4079. Next base: position 778 of record JAFOYQ010000156.1, on the reverse strand, counting down.
TTACTATGGTTCAGAAATTGAATTCCGCAAAGGCAGTGTGATTGACAATGGTCCAAATATCGCACTTCGTGAAACAGGTCGCGCCTACTTTGGAGGATATATCAAAGGGGATATCAATGTGACAGATTTTGCTCAATATACAGGAGCCGAGGGTAATATTGCGGCAACACTTTCGCATCCATTGGCAATGCATATTCAACGATTGAACCTCATTCGTGCTGCAGTGCCTGCTCTTCGCAAAGGGCAATATAGCACTGACGGTTGTACTGGCTCATTTGCATTCAAGCGTCGTTATACCGATGCCAATACCGACTCGTATGTGCTTGTAACAATAAGTGGTGGCGCTACTTTCTCAAATATTCTTAATGGTACTTATGTTGATTGTGTTACTGGCGACACAAAAACCGTGACAAACGGAACGCTTAAGGTGTCATGCTCAGGTAAGGGTAATTTGCGTGTTTATGTGCTTAATACCGACAAGACAAAAGCTCCTGGTAAAGTGGGACAAGATGGAAAATATATCTATTCTACATCATCGGTAGCTGGCATTCAATCATCTTATGATGGCACTGAAGAGGAACTCTCGTCGAACAATGGAGGTAGCACACCTCCTTCACAAGAACCCGAAGAGGTGATCCCTCCTACAATGAGCGAGGGAGAACAAGCCGTGTTCTTTGAAAATACCGCAAATTGGGGTGGAACAATCCGTGCATGGGTGTGGAGCGACTCTAAAAACTACACCGGTGGCATGTGGCCTGGTCAGGCATGTACTTACCTT
>JAFOYQ010000155.1 GCA_017424575.1 Muribaculaceae bacterium | reverse complement strand
TAAAGTTGTAGTTAAATAATTATCGACTAACATATTTTACTAAAAAGGTGGCTTAGAAGCCACCTTTTTTCATTTATAATAATGTAAAAATGATTGCTTCAATAGAGAATTACGCGTATTTTTTATCTAAACATAAATATTCTCTGCGTGAAATGTTGTATCTTCGCATTATATTTTAATATCAATAGATTTCAATATAAATAACCATCATATAACAATGTCAAAACTTCGTTTCAGAGTCGTTGAAGAGGCTTATAATCGCAAAGCGATTTCGGTTGAAATACCTAATGAACGCCCTAACCAATATTATGGCAAATATGTGTTTAACCGACAAAAAATGGCACAATATTTACCTCAATCGGTATATGAGGCTCTCGTAAATGCTATTGACAACAAAGAGTCTCTCGCACGCGACATTGCTGATAGCGTAGCAGATGGCATGAAAAGATGGGCAATTGATAATGGAGCTCGCCACTATTCACACTGGTTTCACCCTCTCACCGATGGCACTGCTGAGAAACACGACGCATTCATTGACCTTGATGGAAAAGGTGGTGTTGTAGAAGAATTTTCGGGCAAACTTCTTGTTCAACAAGAACCAGATGCTTCAAGTTTTCCTAATGGTGGTATACGAAACACATTTGAAGCTCGTGGCTACTCTGTGTGGGACATATCTTCACCTGCATTCATTTTGGGGAAAACATTATGTATTCCAACCATTTTTATCTCATATACAGGAGAATCTCTCGACTATAAAGCCCCACTACTTAGAGCAATTAATAGCGTTGACAAGGCGGCAACAGGTGTTGCTCAATATTTCGACCCAGAAGTTAAGCATGTTACATCATTCTTAGGTTGGGAACAAGAATATTTTTTGGTTGACGAATCGTTGTATTCAGCACGCCCCGACTTAGTAATGACTGGTCGCACTCTTATGGGGCATGAAAGTGCGAAAAACCAACAGCTTGAAGACCATTATTTTGGAGCAATTCCCTCTCGAGTAGATGCATTTATGCTCGATCTTGAAATTGAATGTCATAAGCTTGGCATTCCCGCAAAAACGCGCCATAATGAGGTGGCTCCAAACCAATTTGAGTTAGCTCCTATATTTGAAGAAACCAACCTTGCCAACGACCACAACTTGTTGTTAATGTCGTTGATTGCTGAGGTTGCTCGTCGTCACAAGTTCCGTGTGTTACTTCACGAAAAACCTTTTGCTGGCGTAAACGGCTCAGGTAAACATAACAACTGGAGTCTCGGCACCGACAAAGGCACTATGCTTTTTGCGCCAGGCAAGACACCTATGGGTAACCTCCAATTCATAACATTTGTTGTAAATGTTATGGCAGCTGTACATCGCCATAATGGACTTTTGAAAGCGTCAATTATGTCAGCCACAAATTGCCATCGTCTTGGAGCGAATGAAGCACCTCCTGCTATTATATCAATTTTCCTTGGTTCGCAATTATCGTCAATCCTAAACCAAGTTGAAAATAGCAATAACGATGAATTATTTAACGTATCGGGCAAAGAAGGATTATCACTTGGCATGTCGCAAATCCCCGAAATACTTGTTGACAACACCGACCGCAATCGCACATCACCATTTGCATTTACTGGTAATCGTTTTGAATTCCGAGCTGTAGGTTCTTCGGCCAATTGTGCATCTGCAATGATTGCCCTTAATGCTGCCGTAGCCGAACAATTAACTGATTTCAAAGAAAAAGTTGATGCACGTATTGCTCAAAGCGAAAACCTAAATCATGCACTTCTTGAAGAAATTAAACTTCTCATTTCTCAATCTAAAGCAATACACTTTGATGGCAATGGCTATAGCGATGAGTGGAAAGAAGAAGCATCAAAACGTGGACTTGACTGCGAAACAAACGCTGCTAAGATATTTGACTCTTACTTAAGCGAGCAAACTATAGAAATGTTCCGCAAAACAGGCGTATTTACCCGCGTAGAGCTTGAAGCTCGAAACGAAGTAAAATGGGAAATGTATACCAAGAAAGTGCAAATTGAGGCTCGTGTACTTGGCGATTTGGCTATTAATCACATTGTTCCCATCGCTATGCGTTACCAATCAATTTTGGTTGATAGTGTATTAAAACTTCGCTCATTATTCCCTGGGGAGAAAGGTGAATTGATGTCAACTCAAGATATTGCAACTATTGAAAGTATTGCATCGCATGTACTTAAAACCAAAGACGAAGTAGCCAAGATGATTGAAGCTCGAAAAGTAGCTAATCGCATTGAAAACGAACGAGAAAAAGCAATTGCATATCACGATACCGTTGTGCCTAGCATGGAGTTAATACGCGAATATCTCGATGACCTCGAGTTGATGGTTGACAATGAGATGTGGCCATTGCCTAAGTATCGTGAATTGTTATTCATTCGTTAACAACAAATATTTAGCACTACGTTGTATAACATTTTGCACAATTTATACGTCTATATGTAAAAGATTGGCATGAAAACAATTATTAAATTTCCATATATTGCGTTTTTGTTGATTTGCATTACCTTGCTTCAATCGTGTAATCTATCACATAAGAAAGAAATTATTTCACAATGCGAATCAACTAATACCAACATTATCAAAATCCCTGATTTTGACGAAATTTACGTAAATGGAGCTGCAGAAGTAATATATGTTACTGGTGGTGGAGCGCCATTAGTAATAGTAACCGCAAGTGATTCTATTTCTAACGATGTTATCGTACATGTTGAGGAGCGCAAACTATTTCTTGAGGTAAAAGATGATATCTCCTACGACACTTTGAGATTTGAAATTCATGGCACCTCAATGCTTGAGAATATTGAACTCAATGGCGCTATATTTATGAGAATATGTGGAACTATGAATCCTCGCAATATTGACATTGATTGCAACGGAGCCTCTACAATTGAAATTGATGAAATCCATTGCACAGAGTTAAATATTGACTGTTTCGGCGCATCATTTGCCAATATTTCAAATATTATATGTGATGAAATAGATGTTGACTGCAATGGTGCATCGACTGCTAAGCTTGAGGGACGCTGCCATAATGCCAGATATGAAGCAAATGGAGCCTCAACAATAAATTCATCCCTACTCAATGCTATCAATATTGAGAAATCGATTGAAAATGGAGCATCTACAATAATTAAATAATAGTTCATTCATAATCAATCGCCTATATACCTTATTTTTTTGCATTAACGTATTAAATGTTATGAAAATATAAAAATAAAGTATATCTTTGTAGAAAGAATACCTTGTGCAATGCTTTAATACCAACCCTTAAGAATTTATACTAACTACAATATAATGAGCCGCAGATTACTACTCCGACTTTCGCGACTATCATTCATGAGACTATTGGCCGCGACGCCTGCTCCACGTTGGATGGTGTTACTCGCTGATATGGTTATTGTTGCTTTAAGCTGCGTATTGATTTTCACATTCAACGAAGCCCCTAAAGGAAACAATATTTTATATGCCCCCATTATTAAAACTGCAATAGTTTTAGGCTTGTATTTTATATTTAGCCTCAAATTCAAATCATTCCAATATATAGTACGACTATCGGTAATTGAAGATATTTACCGCATTGCTTTATTGGTTGCAATGTCGTCATTTACATTGGTTGCAATGGTTTTCGGCACCGAAGTTATTACGCATGAACGCTATTTTAGCATCTGGAATATATTTATCATTGGGGTATTTTCATTTACACTTATGATGTGTATGCGCCTTGCCGTAAAATACCTTTATACACTTATCAATGGTGCTGGAGTTGTAAAAAAGCCGGTCATAGTGCTTGGTTCGGCAATTAATTCATTTGTTATTGCTAGTGCTCTCAAGAATGAAGCCGATGGTAGATTTGACCCTGTAGCTTTACTAAGTTTATCGGAGAAAAAGATTGATACAACTGTAAATGGTATTCCTATTGTAAAATATGATCCCGAAATAATTGCTCAAATTTTTGAAAAATATAAATGCGACACTCTCCTATTCCTCTCTACTCAGATTGAAATAATGCGTAGTGGTGTTGCTGATGTATTTTTGAATAATCACGTAAAATTATTGATGTTAAATCAAGTTGAAGAATTTGATGTTGACGATAAATCAAATATTAACCTTTCAACTCACGTTCAAAACATCAAAATTGAAGACCTTCTCGGACGTGAGGCCATTAAGAACAACAATCCCCTTATTGAGCAGCAACTATGCAACCAAGTGGTGCTCATTACTGGAGCAGCAGGCTCTATTGGCTCTGAAATTGTGCGACAAGTAGCAACATTTAACGCTAAGAAGATTATTCTTGTTGACCAAGCTGAAACTCCAATGCATGAATTGCAACTTAGCATTGAAGAGAATATTCCCAATGTTAACATAGAACTATTCATAGGCGATATTACCAATGCAAAACGCATGGAACAGATTTTCAAACAATATCGTCCTCGTTATGTATTCCATGCCGCAGCTTATAAGCATGTTCCTATGATGGAAAGCAACCCATCTGAAGCCATTCTTACAAATGTTTTTGGGACTAAAACAATTGCCGATTTAGCAATTAAATATAATGTTGATAAATTTGTTATGATTTCAACCGACAAGGCTGTAAATCCAACAAATATTATGGGGGCATCTAAGCGAATTGCCGAAATATATGTACAATCGTTGTTCTTTAATCAACAAAAAACCAAAGATGGGCAATATACACGATTCATCACCACTCGTTTCGGAAATGTATTAGGCAGTAATGGATCGGTTATCCCTCGCTTCCGACAACAAATTGAGAATGGTGGTCCAGTAACGGTAACTCACCGCGATATAATTAGATATTTTATGACTATCCCCGAAGCATGTCAACTTGTATTAGAGGCAGGTTGCATGGGAAATGGTGGTGAAATATATATTTTTGACATGGGCAAACCAATCAAAATATATGATTTGGCTTCACGCATGATTTCTCTTGCTGGATTACGACCTGGAGTGGATATTCAAATCGTAGAAACTGGCTTACGCCCTGGAGAAAAACTCTTTGAGGAATTACTCAACGACAAAGAACGCACTATGGCTACAACTCACAAAAAAATTATGATAGCCAAGGTTCGCACGTATGAATTTGCAGAGGTTGAGTCGCATATTTCTCAATTAAAACAACACATTGACAATGACAGCATCCACGAGTTAGTTATGACAATGAAACATATTGTTCCCGAGTACATTTCTCAAAACTCTCAGTGGCAAAGCATTGACAAAGAGCTAAATACTGAAAACGATAATCAATCTATAAATGTATAAAAAATGAAGAAAATTCTTATTGCAGTTTTCGCGCTGTTTTTTGCATTCCAAATTAATGCACAATTGAATCTCGGTTCTTTAATTGAAAAAGTTGCTGGTTCATCTTCTGATGGTTCATCTACAGCATCTACCATCGACAACATTCTTGGCAATCTAATTGGCAATGATGATATCCAACTCAACCAATTAGAAGGCGAATGGAAATACGACAGCCCAGCAGTAGGATTTCAAAGCGAAGATATTTTGAAACAAGTAGGCGGTTCGGTAGCATCTTCTACAATCGAATCGGAGCTACAAACATACTATAAAAAAGCTGGGTTTAATAAATTGAATATTACTATCGATAGCGAAGCAAACTTTTCAATGAAGACTAAATATGCAACCCTTAAAGGTACTATCGAAAAAGGAGAAGGTGGTATTCTTATTTTCAACTTCAATGCTTTCAAGACAATCCCCATCGGTTCTCTTAAAGCCTATGCGAAATTATCAGGGAGCACATTAAGTCTCACATTTGACATTCAAAAACTCATTAATTTAATCAAAACTGTTTCAAAATATTCTAACAGCACAAGCATTAAAACCATCATTTCATTGGTTGATAGTTATGATGGTATTACAATGGGCTTTAAGTTGAAAAAACAATAATCAATCCCCCTATACACACAAAAGGCACTCCCTGGGGAATGCCTTTTGTTTTTTATTCCTATATTCGTTTGTTAAAATTCATAGTCAACACAAGCACGGTCACCTTTGTGACCAGCAAGAAGACTTGCAGCAGCAACATGCGCAGGATGTTTAGCATACACCTCAACATCTGCCATAGTATCAACAACTGCAGTTAACACAACATCCCATGTTTCATTAGGATTTTCATTGATACCAACCTCCATTGAACGAAGTACCTCAATTTGCTCAGGCAATGCCAAAAGAGCCTCTTTGAATTTCAACGCAACCTCACGACGTTCTTCATCGGTTCCAGTCAATTTGAATGCTACGATATGTTTTACCATTTTATTCAGATATTTAGTGTTATTATTTAGTATAAAGACGCTCTCTAACTGCAAGAACTTTTTCATCGGTAATGTAATCATCGTAATCCATCATCTTATCAATGATTCCGTTAGGAGTAAGTTCGATGATACGAGTAGCCACAGTTTGAATAAACTCATGGTCGTGTGACGACATCAAGATATTACCTTTGAAGTTTTGCAATGTATTATTGAAGGCTTGAATTGATTCCAAGTCGAGGTGGTTAGTTGGAGAGTCAAGAACCATTGTATTTGCGTCACGGAGCATCATGCGAGCTATCATACAACGCATCTTTTCACCCCCCGACAATACCGACGCTTTCTTAAGGACCTCTTCGCCCGAGAACAACATCTTACCGAGGAAACCTTTAAGATAAATCTCGCTTGAGTCTTCACTATATTGACACAACCAATCTACAAGATTCAAGTCGGTATTAAAAAATGCTGAGTTGTCTAATGGCAAATATGCAGTTGTAATAGTTTGGCCCCATTCATAGGTGCCTTCATCGGCTTTACGATTTCCATTAATAATTTCAAATAATGCTGTCATTGCACGAGGATCTCGACTCAAGAATGCTACTTTATCACCCTTTTCAATTTGGAAGTTAACATCTTTGAATAACAACTCTCCATCGATGCTTGCAGTCAACCCTTTTACCTCAAGAATTTTATTTCCTGGTTCACGTGAAGGAGTAAAGATAATACCTGGATAACGACGTGACGAAGGTTGAATTTCTTCAACATTAAGTTTTTCAAGCATCTTTTTACGTGAAGTGGTTTGCTTTGATTTTGCCACATTTGCCGAGAAGCGTTGAATGAATTCAAGCAATTCTTTACGTTTTTCTTCAGCTTTCTTATTTTGTTGTTGTTGTTGACGAAGGGCCAATTGAGAAGACTCATACCAGTAGCTATAGTTACCAGCGAAGAGACTCACTTTATTATAGTCTATGTCAAGAGTGTGAGTACATACTGAATCGAGGAAGTGACGGTCATGCGACACAACCAACACAGTATTTTCAAAGTTTGAAAGATACTCTTCCAACCATGCTACAGTTTCAAGGTCAAGGTCGTTGGTAGGCTCGTCGAGCAATAGGTTATCAGGATTACCAAAAAGTGCTTTTGCGAGCAATACACGCACCTTTTCATTACCACTCATATCTTTCATCAACATATAGTGGCGTTCTTCTTTGATGCCAAGACCACTCAACAATGCAGCAGCATCACTTTCAGCATTCCAGCCTTCAAGTTCGGCAAATTTTTCTTCGAGTTCAGCAGCGCGCACCCCATCTTCATCACTGAAGTCTTCTTTGCAATACAATGCATCTTTTTCTTGCATAATATCCCACAACACAGTGTGTCCACGCAATACAGTGCTCATAACAGTGCATTCGTCAAATTCAAAGTGATCCTGACTTAACACACTCATACGCTCACCTGGGCCTTGTGTTACACTACCTTGTGTTGGTGAAAGTTGGTCGCTAAGAATACGCATCAAAGTAGATTTTCCAGCACCATTTGCACCAATAATACCATAACAGTTACCTGGAGTGAATTTCAAGTTAACATCTTGAAATAAAACTCGTTTTCCAAATTGAATTCCTAAATTATTTACCGCTATCATTATAAAAATTTGCCTTAAAAATTTCAGAGTGCAAAGTTACGAATTATCAGGGAGAAATAAAAATCTACACAAAACAACATTTTTCGAGTCACTCTCAATTGATTTCTTTTGTTTGAGAAATATAAACAACCCTAATATGGCATTATTTTTGTATTAGCTACAATTAACTAAACTCTTTTATTATGATACAAACAACATTCAACGCAGTTGCAATTTCATTACTAAAAATCGCGAAAAAATTAAACATTACTTACAATCAAATCAACATCATCGTATACTATCTCTTAATTCCATTATCGTGGACTATACTAATCGATATATGGATTGGACTCCCTATTACAAGTGCAATATTGGCTTGTATATGGATAGGAATATTTATTGCCACACATAATTATTTCAAAGAGTGGTGCGATTGGGCATTTAAGGGCTCTGTTGACTTTCTTAATTGGTTTAATCGTTGGGGAGGCAATTACACCCTAAATTCTGTAATTATATGCGTTGCAATCCCTATTTTAGTATATATCGGGCTTATTTTACTACTTATCATTTAATCTCATTACTTGTTCTACATCCTTTCATTTCAAAAAAATTGTTATAGTTATGGTGTGATGCAAAATTATTCGTAACTTTGAAGATGCGTAAATAATTAAAATCTATATAATTCATGAAACTAAAGTTTTTACCTATCGTTGCAGTTATCGCTGGATGTGGCGTTGCCAATAACGCAGCTGCATCGGAATTCACTAAAGATAATGACAAGGTTATACTCCATGCTTGGTCGTGGTCATTTAACACTATTGCCAACAATATGAAAGATATAGCAGCATCGGGTTATGATTATGTACAAACATCACCTGCCAACACTTGCTATGTAGGCGAAGATGGTGGATTGGCTTTATTTAGCAAGCCTGGTGATAGCGTAAAAGGCAAATGGTATTACTATTATCAACCTACCGATTGGAAAATCGGCAACTATATGCTCGGTTCTCGCGACGAATTCAAGGCAATGTGTGATAGTGCATATAAATATAACGTAAAAGTAATTGTTGACGTTCTTCCTAATCACACTGCGATTGACCACACTGCTGTACTCCCCTCTCTTGACAATGCAGTAGGTGGACATGAAAATCTATATCATGCTAACGGGTTCAAACCTATTACAAAATGGAATGACCGCATGGAATGTACAACAGGAGAAATGGGCGGTCTCCCCGATGTTAATACCGAAAATCCCGATTTTCAATATTATTATCTTCAATATGTTAATGATTTGATTAATCTTGGCGCTCGTGGATTTCGTTATGACACAGCAAAACACATTGGTTTGCCATCTGACCCTCTTGATGAGAAATCAGAGCGCAATAATTTCTGGGATATCGCTACTGGTCGTGAGGGTGTAAAAGGCTTATCTCTTCTCATGCCCGATAGTCTATTTATTTATGGCGAGGTTCTTCAAGATAAAAATGTAAAAGAACTTGAATATGCTGAATATATTGACCAAACAGCAAGTAGTTATGGGCATGCACTTCGTGAAGCATTAGACAAAAAATCGTATAATGCTGCCGACCTTAAAACATGGCATCACCCTGTTGATGCATCTAAATTAGTAACATGGGTGGAATCACACGACACCTATTGCAACGCTCACGAATCGGCTGGACTCAGCGATGAACAAATTCGCGCGGCTTGGGTATTTCTCACCGCCCGCAATGGTGGCACACCACTATTCTATAGCCGTCCTGCAGGTAGCACTCGCGAAAACTATTGGGGCAACAATCGCGTTGGAGAACGAGGAAACGATGAATTTATGCATCCTGCAGTAGTTGCTGCTAATAATTTCAGAAAAGCAATGAAGGGTGAAGCAGAACAAGTGTTTACATCTGACAATGGCGCAGTTATTGAAGTGGCTCGTGGAAATAAAGGTATTGTTCTTGTTAACTTCTCAACAAAAGAGGAAAAATTCAAAGTTGCCACTACTCTTGCTGATGGCGAATATACCGACAAAGTATCGGGTAACACCATCAAAGTTACAAATGGCGAAATAAAAGGTAAAATCGCTCCATTAGCAACATACGTGATATACTAATCTCATATTTGACATTAAAAATAAGGCGTGATTTTGACAAAAATCGCGCCTTATTTCATTTTGCAAGTGAATATCCTCAATTTAACATCTTTTAGGGATGTGAGAATTTTGCTCTTTTACACCGTTTTCACTTAATACATATTATCTCATTAGCAGAAACTATTAATATTTCATAGCAATATCCAACAATATACAACAAATTATCATATATATGTTAAATAACATATATTCAAAATGCTATAATTTTAAAAAATATTTACTTACTTTGTTGTAGAT
>JAFOYQ010000154.1 GCA_017424575.1 Muribaculaceae bacterium | reverse complement strand
CATTTTTCAAAAGGTGACCAAAAGTGACCATTTTTGCGTTTTTGACAAAAGAAAAACCCTCGTAGAGTAGTTCTACAAGGGTTTCTTGTACCCAGACCCGGGATCGAACCGGGATGGGTTGCCCCACTGGTGTTTGAGACCAGCGCGTCTACCGATTCCGCCATCTGGGCTTAAATGCGTGGCAAAGGTAGTGAAAGTTTTTTTATTGAGCAAAAAAATGATGCTTTTTTTGCCGATTTGGGCTCTTTTAATAGCAAAATGTGCTACTCTGCGAAAAAATATGGGGCAAAAATGCGTGGAATGCCGAATAATTTCATTAAGTTTGTATGTTATTAGTTTCTTATTTCAATAATAAAAAACCTTGGCTAATGAAACCATTAAACATCATTAAAAACGACCCTTGGCTTGAGCCTTATGCCGATGCCATTAATGGTCGATATCAAGATGCCGTAAATAAAGAACGCGAACTTGTGGGCAAAGATGGCTCGCTTGTTGATTTTGCCAACGCTCATCACTATTTTGGACTTCATCGCACTGCCGATGGATGGGTGTTTCGCGAATGGGCTCCCAATGCTACCGATATTGTGTTGGTAGGCGATTTCACTTGCTGGCAAGAATTGGCCAAATATCGCATGACGAGATTGGATAACGGCGTGTGGGAGTTAAAACTCAAACATGGCGATATTAATCATGGCGATTTGTATAAAATGATTGTGTATTGGAATGGTGGAATGGGTGAACGCATTCCTGCTTATGCCAATCGTGTGGTGCAAGATGAGGTGTCGCATATCTTCTCGGCTCAAGTGTGGGCTCCCGAGAATGAATATAAATGGCAAATAGAGTCGTTCAAACCCAATGTGTCGCCACTTCTTATATATGAGTGCCATATAGGTATGGCGCAAGAGCGTGAAGGTGTGGGTACTTATGTTGAGTTTCGTGACCTTGTGCTTCCTCGCATAGCCAAAGATGGGTATAATGCTATTCAAATCATGGCAATTCAAGAACACCCTTATTATGGCTCGTTTGGTTACCATGTGTCGAGTTTCTTCGCTCCTTCAAGCCGTTTTGGCACACCCGAGGAGTTGAAATCGTTGATTGATGAGGCTCACCGACTTGGCATTGCTGTGATTATGGACATTGTGCATTCTCACGCTGTGAAGAATGAAAACGAGGGGCTCGGACGCCTTGACGGTAGTTATAATCAATATTTCTATGGCGATCACCGTCGTGAGCACCCTGCTTGGGATTCGCTTTGCTTTGACTATGGCAAGAACGATGTGTTGAATTTCTTGTTGTCAAATTGCAAATATTGGCTCGAAGAATTTAAGTTTGACGGATTCCGTTTCGACGGCGTAACTTCGATGCTTTATTATAATCATGGACTTGGTCAAGCATTTGGTTCGTATGGCGATTACTATAATGGTGGTCAAGACACAAATGCTATTACCTACCTCACTCTTGCTAACAAACTTATTCATGCTATAAACCCTCATGCAATCACTATTGCCGAGGAGATGAGTGGTATGCCTGGTTTGGCTGCTAAAATCAAAGATGGCGGTATGGGCTTTGACTATCGCATGGCTATGGGTATCCCCGACTATTGGATTAAGATGCTCAAAGAGAAGAAAGACGAAGATTGGCACCCCACATCAATATATTGGGAATTAACCAATCGTCGTGCCGACGAAAAAACTGTGTCGTATGTAGAGAGTCACGACCAAGCATTGGTAGGTGATAAGACGGTAATATTCCGCCTCATTGACGACAAAATGTATTGGCACATGATGAAAGGCGACGATGATATGACTGTGGCTCGTGGTATTGCGCTTCACAAAATGATTCGACTCGTTACGATTGCATCAATAAATGGTGCATATCTCAACTTTATGGGTAACGAATTTGGTCACCCCGAGTGGATTGACTTCCCACGCGAGGGGAATGGCTGGTCACACAAATATGCGCGCCGTCAATGGGACTTGGTTGACCGTCAAGACCTTCAATATCACTATCTCAACGACTTTGACAACGCAATGGTGGCGCTTGTGAAGAAAGCGCGAAACTTCCAATCATTGCCTGTTGAAAAACTTTGGGAAAAAGATGACGACCAAGTGCTTGCGTTTAAGCGTGGTGAATATGTGTTTGTATTTAATTTCAACCCTTATAAGTCATTCTCGGATTATGGTATTCTCGCTCCTGCCGGAGAGTACAAAGTGGTGCTATCGACCGATAATCCCGACTTTGGTGGTTATGGTAATATTAATGAAAAGACAGTGCATTTCACTCATCATGACGAGCTCTACGCACCTCATGGGGTAGAGTGGTTGAAACTTTACTTGCCAGCACGCTCAGCGATGGTGTTGAAGATGAAGAAAACACGCGCAAAATGTGGTGAAAAGAAATCAACAATTTCAAAACGCAGTTGTGCGAAGAAGAAATAGGATTTCAAAGAATAATTAATCACAATAATAGCAAAGAAAGGCTTGCCAATCGGCAAGCCTTTCTTGTATTATGTTTTATAAACTACGGAATATTCGCCGTAGGCAATTATGCTGTTATGGATTACTTAAGCAAGTCGGGGCGGAGGCGACGAGTGCGTTCAAGGGCTTGCTCATGCTTCCAGTCGTCGATGCGAGCTTGGTGCCCCGAAAGGAGTATGTCGGGCACGCGCCAACCATTATATTCGGCAGGGCGAGTATAGACGGGAGGTGCGAGCAGATTGTCTTGGAACGAATCGCTCAATGCGCTTTGCTCATCACCGATGGCTCCAGGAATAAGACGCACAATGGCATCGGCAATTATAGCTGCTGGCATTTCGCCACCTGTTAACACATAATCGCCAATAGAAATCTCTTTAGTGATAAGATGCTCACGAATGCGATAATCGATACCCTTGTAGTGACCGCAGAGAATGATGATGTTTTCAAGCATAGAAAGGCTGTTGGCCATAGGTTGATTGAAAACTTCGCCATCGGGCGAGGTGAAAATTACCTCATCGTAGTTGCGTTCGCTCTTGAGTTGAGCAATAGCACGGTCAATTGGTTCGATTTGCATCACCATGCCAGCTTCTCCTCCAAAGGGGTAGTCGTCAACTTTGCGATGCTTGTTGGTTGAGTAGTCGCGAAGATTGTGAACTACCAATTGTGCGAGACCTTTGTCTTGCGCACGTTTGAGGATAGAACAACCAAAGGGCGATTCAAACATTTCGGGCAATACGGTGAGAATATCTATACGCATATATCGTCTATTTGAGATTTAATAGTGCAAAGATACATCAAAGAATTGAGAATGGAAAACGGTATTTACTCCTCTATATATAATAATGTGTAGGGTGGTGAATAGTCGATGAAAAAGTATTCATATATCCGTGTGTTAAAAAATGCTTACAAAGATAAAATATACTAAATTATAATTAATAATATGCTTTTATTCTGAAAAAATGTGGTAGATTTGTAAGAAATACCGTGTGGACCGACGTGTCGGTTTTTGGTATCAATTGTGCCCTTTTTGGCATAAGTGATTAACTAACAGGTGCTAACCAAAGCAGAGAGAAAAAGGCTCATATAATGCGGTTTTTGCTAAAAAATTGACTTATAGAGTGTTATATCTTTGTTGATAATTGCTTGTTTTGAGGTTGCTTGGGCTACAAATGGTGCGATTAGAATTATTAAAAATGCAAGTGATAAATAACCTTGAATATAAACAAATTAAAGTAAGTATGAAAAAACAGTTATTGCTTCTGTTATTTTCCCTCTTCGCAGTTGCTGGCTTCGCTCGCACTGTGACTGGTACTGTTACCGGTGCTTCTGATGGTGAACCTCTAATTGGTGTTACCATTATGATTAAAGGTACTGCTACCGGAGTCGATACCGACTTTGACGGGAATTATTCAATCGAAGTTCCTAACGACAAAGCCGTTTTGAACTTTAGTTATGTGGGTATGAAACCACAAAGTATTACAGTAGGTAGTCGTAGTGTCATCGACGTGGTGATGCAAGAAGACTCAGAAATCTTGGAAGAAGTCGTAGTTACTGCGATGGGTCAAACCCAAGAAAAGAAAAAACTTAACTTTGCCGTTCAATCTTTGAACAGCGACGCCGTTACAGCAGGTCAAACTGCAAACTTCGTTAACGGTCTTCAAGGTAAAGTTGCGGGTGTGCAAGTATCAATGGCAGGGGGTTCTCCTAACTCTGCATCACAAATCGTGGTACGTGCTATCTCATCAATCAACTCAGGCCAAAGCAATGAGCCATTGTTCGTAATCGACGGTATGCCTGTTCGTGGTGGTGCTTCTGCTGCTGCCGACATCAACCCTAACGATATCGAAACAATGTCGGTATTGAAAGGTGCTGCTGCTTCTGCTCTTTATGGTCAAGAAGGTGCCAACGGTGTTATCTTGATTACTACTAAGAGCGGTAAAGAAGGTACTGTTACAGTTACTGCATCAGGTGGCTGGGAAATTTCAAACGTTGCTCGCCTTCCTAAATTGCAAAACAAATACATCGGTGGTGGTGGTGGTATCTACACTACTAATGCTGGTGGTGGTTGGGGTCCTCTCGCTCACGAGTCAGATCAAATCTATGACAACGTAGGCGAATTCCTCGGCACTGGTTTCATGCAAAAGTATGACGTTTCACTCTCAGGTGGTAACGAAAAATTCTCAGCTTATGCATCTGCCAACTATATGAACAATGAAGGTGTGGTTGACCAAGACTACAAGAACCGTCTCGGTATCTATGTAAAAGGTGAATTCAAACCAAACGACAAATTCAAACTCGCTTTGTCAACTAACTTCATCGATACTAAAGCTCGTGGCTTCGGTAACTCAATGTCATCAGTTTATGGTTGGTCTATCAACCGTAACATGGCCGACTATGTTAAAGAAGATGGTATGCCTAACTGGTTGTGTCGCTATGACAACTGGGATATCTTGAGTAATGATGCTCGTGTAAATGCATCAACATCTCCTTACTATGGTCGTTATATGGACCACTCAGTTTCTAAGAGCAGCCGTGTTATCATCAACGGTTCTATCTCTTACGAACCAGTTAAAAACTTGGTATTTACTGCTAAAGTAGGTTACGACAAAGGTTTCTCTTCACAAGACGCTTATTCAGTGCCTCGTTTCTATGGCGATGGTCGCGAATTTGACGGTGAACTTAAAACAGGTGAATTGAATGCACTTGCTGAACGCCAAGGTTCTTACACTTATACTCCTTCAACAAGCGATCGTCTCACTGTACAAGGTAACGTTAACTACTTCTGGAAAATCAATGATGATTTCAACTTGAACTTCTTCCTCGGTGGTGAATACTCTGAAACTAACAGTGTTTCTGCTTCAATGTATGGTGACAACTTCATCCTCGGTGGTGGTTTCTATTCATTCAACAACATCGACCCTGAGCGTATGACATTGTCTGACTTCAGCCTCTACCACACTGATAGAAATAAATTTGGTTACTTTGGTGAAATCCGTTTCGACTACAAAGGTATGGCTCAATTGTCAGTAACTGGTCGTGTTGACGGTTCTTCTACTTTGGTTAACTATATGAATCCTGAAATGGTAGATCCTATCTACTTCTATCCTTCAGTAACTGCCGGTGTTATCTTCTCTGAACTTTTCAACCTCAAGAACGATTGGTTCTCTTATGGTAAAATCCGTGGTAACTGGGCAAAAGTAGGTAAAGATGCTCCTAACTACTTGTTCTCAAACAACTTCAAACAATGGTCAAACTTCCCTGACGGTGGTTTCGGTGTAGATGCTACAGTATCTTCAGCTAACACACTTGAACCTGAAATGACTAACTCATGGGAAATCGGTGCTGACTTGCGTTTCTTCCGCGACCGCACTCGTCTTGATGTTGCTTACTACTCAACAACTGTTGACAACCAAATCATCACAATGCGTGTGTCTCCAGCAGCTGGTGTAATCCTTCAAACATTCAACTCTGGTACAATCGAAAACAGCGGTATCGAGGCAACTCTTTCACAAGACATCATTAAGAGTGGTGACTTCTCTTGGGTTGCTAACGCTAACTTCTCTTACAACCGTGGTAAACTCGTTAGCCTCCCTAACAACCAAACTGAATACCTCGGTATGCAAGTTTCTAACCGCATGTACTGTTCTTCTAACGTAGGTGGTTCTACTACTGCGATGGTCGGTACCGACTATATCCGCAACGAAGCTGGTGAAATCATCTGTGACGAAAACGGTTATCCAAAAATTTCTCCTGATAAAAACTGTTTCCTCGGTGACCGTGAGCCTGACTTCCTCCTTGGTGTAGGTTCTACATTCACTTGGAAAGATCTTTCACTCTCATTCTTGTTCGACGGTCGCTGTGGTGGTGATGTTTACAACTACACAGGTGAACAATTAATCGGCAACGGTATGAGTGGATATCTCGAAAAATATCGTAACCGCGAAGTAATCGTTAAGGGTGTTGTAGAAAATGCTGATGGTACATACCGTCCTAACACAACTCCTGTAATCTTCGACGCTGAATTCTATTCTAACTACTACTCAGTGCCTTCTAACTTCATCGAAGATGGTTCTTACATCCGTTTGAGCTATGTAACTCTTGCTTACGACTTCGGTAAATTGATGAAGAAAGCAGGTTCTAAAAACCCAATCAAAGGCCTCCGCGCTTCTTTGACAGGTCGCAACTTGTTCCTCTTGACTAAAT
The DNA here is from genome assembly GCA_017424575.1 of Muribaculaceae bacterium. Taxonomy (GTDB): domain Bacteria; phylum Bacteroidota; class Bacteroidia; order Bacteroidales; family Muribaculaceae; genus RGIG4079. Next base: position 5,737 of record JAFOYQ010000154.1, on the reverse strand, counting down.
ATACAGGTTCAGATCCTCAAGTCATGCCAGCTGCTACTGGTGGTGGTGGTTCAATGGGTATTGATGAATTTAGTGTTCCAGCAACACGTAGTTTCAACTTTAACGTTAACGTAACATTCTAATACAGCTATGAATAAGATTAAAGCTATATCATTGTCATTGCTGCTTGGACTTTCATTCGCAAGTTGTGAGGATATCCTTAACGACAACATGAATATTGACCGTGCTCACGACAACACTGTGCAACAATGTATGCCTGTTATCGTGTTTTATGCAAGCCAAACAGTATATGACCACGCAGAATATAATGTGTTCCTTTCTCAATGTTTGACTACTACAGGAAAGAGCCAAACTGGTTCATATCCTTACAAACAAGGTTGGGAATTCTTGAACGTGAACCGTCACCCACAATGGCGTCGTCACTTCTATGACCTCGGTAAAAATGCTCGCACAGTTTGTAACCTTGCGGGTACTTCTAACACCGACTTGATCGCTCGTACAATTATGTTGATGTCAACACAATTGACTACCGATACATTTGGTGAAATGCCTATGCTTCCTGAATGTTACATGGAAGGTACAGGTAAATATGGTGACGCTCACGTTGCTACAACTCCTCACTACGAAGACCAAACTGATGTTTACAACTGGATGTATCGTGAAGCTGATGCTCTTATCGCTGCTTTCGAAAACGCTGACCGCGCTACAAAAGGCGACGTTCCAGTAAGCACAAAGATGGACCGTATCTATAGCGGTGACCTTAACAAATGGAAAGGTCTTGCTTACGCTCTTAAAGCACGTCTTTTGCTCCGTAACATTCCTAACGTAAATACTACACCTGCAATGTGTAACCAAATCATCGAAACAGCTCAAAAAGCTATCGATACTTGGCGTTCAGGTGACCTCCTTTACGGTTCTTGGTTTGGTAATGAGCCTCGTTACAACTATGATGGTGGTGCTACTGAGTCAAATGCTCCTTGGAGTTCAGCTCAACCTAAGATTAACTCTTGGGAATCACGCGACAACCGTCTTGCTGCCGACGCTGTTCCTTCAAAATTCTTCATGGAAGCTTGTCTTGGTGTAAGCAACCCAGGTAAAGAAAAAACTCAAGGTACATGGGACCGTTCAAACGGCTTTGCTAACGACCCACGTATCATGCTCCTTATGAAACCTGAAAACGGTCCTATCTCAGCTGCTATCTCTAACACAGCTGTTATGTATCGTTATCTTGAAAATAACATCGGTTCAGGTACAACTTTCAAACGCACTCACTACCCCGACCTTTATAAAGGTGCTTATGCTGGTGATGTTGACGCATACAATCCATTGTTCACAATGGAAGAGCTCTACTTCATTCAAGCTGAAGCTTACTATTGGTTAGGAAACAAAGCTAAAGCTTGTGAACTTGCTAAGGAAGCAACTCAATGGAACATCCAACGTCACCTCGACTTCTACCTCTGGAAAAGCGGTGGTATCTATCCAACCGACTTCGCAGCTGCTACAGTTGTTGATACAGATGGTAAAGCAGCGATGTGGAAAGCTCGTTTTGAATCTTATGTAGGTGCATTCCTTAACAATGAAAAAACTGTTGTTGAGTACATTAACGATAGTGGTAAAACTGCAAAAGCAACTGCAAAAGCTTGTACAGAATTTGGTAACGAACGTTGGTTCTTCAACGCTGCTGATTACACACTTTCTGACTTGATGATGCAAAAGTATATATCAATGTACATGATGCCTGAACAATGGAACGATATGCGTCGCTACCACTACTCTAACAAACGTAATGGTTATGGTATTGGCTCATCAAACGAAATCGTTTATCCTTCATTGCGTCGTCCTTACAACCTCTACGCAGCTTACTGGGTTGATGGTTTGACCGATACTGAAAAAGAAAACACTTGGGTACAACGTCTTAACTATGACCCCCAAACTGAAGATATCTACAACAAGGACGAAGTTGTTCGTGTAGGTGCTTACAAAGATTTCAAATGGTTGCAAAAACCAATGATTTGGGCTGAAAAAGCAGGTGTTCGCACTTCATTAACAAAATAATTTTAGTGCCAATAAAAAATAATTGAAATTATGAAATTACAATATAAATTAGGAATTATGGCTTTGGGTCTTGTAGCGTTCACTTCTTGTGAAAAGAATGACCCATTTGCTGACCACTTGAAAATTGGTGAGCGTGTGCCAACTGTTTATTGGGAAGTAGGTTCTACTGCTGCAAAAGCAGGTGACTCATTCTCATTCAAGGGTACTTACTATACTGTTGGTGATGCAACTCCTGCATACTCACAAGTGTGGTGGGACGTGTTGCGTAGCGACGAACTCGAAGTAACAGCTAAATTGGCTGGTTCATCATTCTCTTACAAAATGAATGGTGGTGAAAAAGACCTTTTGGTTCGTACAAATGAACACAGCGAAGAGTTTGCTCATTCTCTTGCAAAACTCGACACAGTGTTGGTTGACCGCTACTATACTTATTATGATTCTGTAAAAGGTGAGTGGATTGTAAATCAAGACTCAACTATTAAAGGTCAACAACCTCTTACTCAATACTCAATCACTGGTTTAGTGCCTGTTTCTGAAACTCTTACTCCTGTGACTTGGAATTCTCCAAAAGAATGGGACCAAAAGAAATTTGAAACATACTTCCCAGAAGGTTTTGCTGATACATTTGAAAAGAATGTTGACTCACTCATCGTAACTGATGGTAACTACAATGCATTGCGTTATCTTTATATCAACTATGCGTTCTCTAACGAACGTTTCGCTGAAATCAATGCTCAATTTGGCACTGACTTCCCAACTGATATCGCTTATGACGCAGAAGATGCTCAAGCAGGTTCAACCGACAAATCTACTCGTTGGATTGACTACAACAACCCAAAAGAATCGGGTAAAGCTGCTCCTATAGTAGGTTACTATTATCAAACAATTGATGCTGAAGGCAACCCAGTTTATAATGAAGTTGCAAAAGATGCAGTATATGAAGATGAATCAGGTAACATGATTTTGGCTGCTGACTCAACAACAAGAACTTATGAGGTTTACGAATCAGCTTCTTGGGTATTCAGCCGCTATAGCGATGACCTTGGTTCTGTAGTAACAACAGTTCGCCCTGAATATATCCCAGCATTCAAAGCATTGGTAGAGCCTATCACATTCCAAGAATGGATTTATAGCTCTGCTGATGGTTATGCTATCGCATTCAAGCGCAACTACAAATTAGATGCTTCGTTTAGAGTTTACGACACTAACGGTAACGTAGGTAAAGTATCTCCAACAAGCAAAAAACAAATTGAAATTAACTAATATTTAAAATTCAGAGATTATGAAATTTTTAAATAAATTAGGCATTTTTGGTCTCTTTGCACTTGCCATGTCGGCTTGTATTGACCAAGATCCTGAAATTCAAAATTTCCCCGATCCCGATGTAGATTTTACATATCAAGTGTCAGGAGATGAATATACTCTTGATTACTATGTAGTATCTCCTATTCAATTCAAGAATACATCGGCTAAAACAGGTAATGTTACTTGGAACTTTGGTTGTGATGAAAGTTTGCTCGAAATTCAAGATGCAAACCCTCAAGCTCCACTTGTAAAGTATAAAAAAGCTGGTTTGTATAACGTTACTTTGACAGTAGATGGTGCAGGTTCACGCACTTATCCTATCCTTATCTACGACATCGTTCCTACTCCATCAATCACTACAATTGAAGTAGAAGGTGTGGCATCTGATTTGGTGATGTTGAACGAATCAAAAGTATCTTTCGCACTTCGCTTGCCTAACCCTGAAAATAAAGTGGTTAAGTATATTTGGAAATTCCCAGAAGGTGCAAAAGATGCTGACGGCAACTTGATTACTTCAGCAATGGAATACACTACCGACCCTGAAACAGGTGCAGTAGAATGTCCTCAAAACATTTCATTCTCTAACCTCGGTTCACAACAAGTAACTATTGATGCTATCTTCGACCTCGGTTCAGCTGACGAACGTCAACTCGAACAATCATACATCAATGTACAAGTTGCTTCTCCTATCGAAGCTCCTACATTGTACTATGCTCAAGTGGGTGGTAACATCAAGGCTTTGAAATTGTTGAGCGAAGAAGAACTTGCTTCAATGGGCAATCCTAAAGTATTCCCATACGATATGGGTGTAAGCTCAGGTGAAAACCCATTCAATATTCTTTATGGTAGCACAGTTGATACAGATGAAGAAACTGGTGAAACTTCAACAGGTCACTGGATTTATATTCTCGACGCTGGTAAACAATACTACTATGTAAACGATGAAGGTGGTGTGCTTGGTGATGGTAAAATCACTGCTATGCGTGCCGATGGTACAAATGTAAACACTGTTATTACTAACGTGGGTGGTGCTGCATTCAACGACCCATTCCAAGGTAATATCTACGATGGTTACATTTACTTCAACGACCGTAACCGTGGTTTCTCTAAAGTAAAAATGACTGACCGTGGTCTTGTTCAAGCAAAAGATGCAAGTAACTTCCGCACAGAATATGTTGCTACTAACGAGTTGATTCCTTTCTACGGTCGTCCTATGGCATATGGTGCTATCTCTACTGGTATTTACCGTGATAAAACTGGTATTTGGTGGTGGGGCAAAAACTACTCTGGTAATGGTATCTATCGTTTCTCTGATGGTGACATTTACACTACTTCAGCTGCTGCAGCTGCTGCAAAAGTACCTTGTGAAGTTGTATTGTCTTCAATTAAGTTTACTTCTTATACTCTCGACGAAGAACGTGGTAAACTTTACATCTGGGGTATCCATGGTGTAGGTAAAGGTGCAGGTTTCGTAGAATATCCACTTCCTGCTTTTGACGCTACTGTAGGTGTTGGTGCTGCTACTGGTTTTGTAAACATGGAAGCTAAAGCTGTTAACACTACTGCTGACGAACCAGTTTACGTAAAACAATTGAGTGTTGACGCTCGCAATGGTCGCGTTTACTTCGGTTTCCGTGCTGATGAAGGCGATGTATGGTCAACTGCTGGTAACGGTCACACAGGTATTGTTTACTACGACCCAGAAACTCAAAAATGTCAAAACTATGGTGAAACAAGCGATGAAATCCTTGGTGTAACCATTAACCCAACTCTCACAAAACTCTTCTAAACCTTGGTTTAGTTGAAATATTAACAAAGGTAACTGCCGCGACAGGCGGTTACCTTTGATTTTATAAATATCATAGATATAATTATGAATAAATTTATTAAATCAATAGGCGTTGTAGCTCTTGCATCGATGGCATTGATGACTACAAGTGTTGATGCGCAAGCCGAAACTACTCGTGAGCATCGTGCTATGTGGTGTACTCCATTCCTTGGTCACTGGCCTTCGGCATCTCTTACATCGGGTAATGCAGAGTCACAAAAGAATATCTTCCGCAAGCGTATGGCTACATACAAGGCGCAAGGTATCAATGTGCTTTACTATCACGTGCGTTCGGAGTGTGATGCTACATATAAATCATCGTATGAGCCTTGGGCTGAATCTGTGTCGGGCAAACGTGGTTCTGCGCCTGCAATCGACCCATTTGCATTCGTAATCGAAGCATGTCACGAATATGGTATTGAATGTTATGCTTGGATTAACCCATATCGTTATCACACAAGCAAAGACGGCTCTCACGGCGGTGGTGCTCTCGATTATGAAGTAACTCACCCCGAATGGTTGATGAGTGGTAAAACAAGCAATAGAGTG
>JAFOYQ010000153.1 GCA_017424575.1 Muribaculaceae bacterium | reverse complement strand
GTTGGTTTCAATAAGTCGTTGCATCACTTCGGGATGCGCACCAGCCATATAGTCAGAATCGAAGTATATCATACTGCAATGAGTTAAAGATTTTTACAAAGGTATAAAAACTTAATCATAAACAATGGGAAATATCTCTCTTTTTGCAATCACGGAAATATTTGCTAATTTTGGGAATTGGAAAATAATAAATAATGATATATGATGAGAACGATTAAATTTTTACTATTAGCAATTATGACTATAATGAGTGTAAATAATATTAGTGCTAAGGTGGTTGGCGACGATGTAGTGGCAGAATTGGTTGGTCAAATGACTGCTGACGATGCATCGATTGATGGCAAGTTGTTACAACGTGGTGCGAGTCAAGTTGCTTCTCTTTGGCAAGAAACTGATGGTTCGGCTGAGGATTTTGTGCAGTTTGTGAAAGAGAATTATGCAACATCCACCGAGTCGCGTCGTGAGTTATTTGACAAGTTGAGCAAAATTTACGAGGTGTTGCTCGGCACTCAAAATCAGGTGGCTATCGAATTAAGCCTCCCCACAATTCTTGCAGGACCAGAGCCTACAAATATCGACTATATAATGAGCGCGTTTAACCCTTATTCGCACTTGTGGAATGACCTTTACGAAAACAAGGTGGCATTCATGACTATTCTCAACTTCCCTAACTACACTCTTGCAGAAAAGAATGAAATGGGTGGTGCATGGAGCCGTGAGGAGTGGGCTTATGCTCGCATGGGCGATGTGTTTACATCGCGTGTGCCTGCTGAATTAAATAAGGAGGCTGCACAGGCCAATGCCGATGCCGAAAACTATATTGCATCATACAACATCATGATGGGACACTTGCTCGACAAGAAAGGCAATAAGTTGTTCCCCAGTGATATGGTGTTGCTTTCACACTGGAATCTTCGCGATGAGATTAAGTCAAATTATGCCAATCTCCCCAACGCTCGCGAAAAGCAAGAGATGATTTATGAAGTGATGCAACATATCATTGCCGGAACTATCCCTCAAGATGTGATTAACAATGCTTCATACGACTGGGCTCCTTATAGCAATCGCACATGGAAAGATGGGGTAGAGGTAACACTCGCTGCTGAGGATACTCGCCGTTATGAACGCATATTGGCTCACTACAAAACGATGGTGAAGGTGGACAAATATGAACCACAATCACCCACAGGTATTGTTCGCAACTTTGAGGGTGGTATGGAAATCGCTCCCGAAGAGATTGAGGCATTGTTTGTCAACCTCATTTCATCGCCACAGGTGAAAAAAGTGGGCAAATTGATAAAGAAACGCCTCGGACGCGACCTTCGCCCTTACGATATATGGTATGACGGATTTAAGAGCCGTAGCACTATCTCAGAAGATGACCTCACTGCGCAAACTCGTGCTAAATATCCTACCCCCGAAGCATTTGAAGCCGATATGGCACGCATGCTCGTTGACTTGGGCTTTGCTCAAAACGATGCCGACTTCATTGCAAGCAAAATCAAGGTAGAGGGTGCTCGTGGTTCGGGTCATGCATGGGGTGCAGTTGGCCGTTGGGAACGCTCACTCCTTCGCACTCGCATAGGTGCTGAGGGGATGGACTATAAAGGATATAATATTGCCGTTCACGAGTTTGGCCATAATGTAGAGCAAACTATTGACTTATATAATATCGACCACTTTATGATGGCAGGTGTGCCTAACACTGGATTTACCGAAGCATTGGCATTTGTGTTCCAAAAACGCGACCTCGGGTTGCTCGGATATGACCAAAAGATTGACGATAACACCACGCTCGACATATTCTGGGGACTTTATGAAATCATGGGCGTTTCGCTCGTTGATATGAAAGTGTGGCAATGGCTTTATGCACACCCACAAGCTACTGCGGCCGACCTTCGCGATGCTACAATCGCTATAGCCAAAGAGGTGTGGAACAAGTATTATCAACCTGTGCTTGGCGAGAAAGATTCGCCCATCTTGGCTGTATATTCTCACATGGTTAATTCGCCAATGTATCTTCCCAACTATCCATTGGGGCATATCATCGAATTCCAACTCGAAGAACATTTTGCAAAATGTGCCGACAAAAAAGCCTTTGCCGATGAACTTATGCGCATCTATAAACTCGGTCGTTTAACTCCTAACCACTGGATGCAACAAGCCGTAGGCGCATCAATCAGCACCGACCCCATCCTCAACGCCGTGGATAGAATAGTGAAGTAAATTGCAAAGTTGGATTGATTCCTTGCCAATCAACTTTCCTTATAAACAAATCAAAAGGGAGCTCCTGGTGGGGCTCCCTTTGTGATTATTGAGATGTTGTGAAACGCAATTATCCGCAGTGGAAGTATCGTTTTACGATGTTGAGCATTTCTTCGTTGTTGCCTTCGATGTCTTTGCGAAGAGTTTTGTTGGAAGTTTTTTTGTTGATTTCTTTAAAAGATGCTATATTTGCAAATAATAATGACGAAACTTTAATAAAATGTCAATTTTCGTCATTAAGGACATTCATAATAAAATAACATGATTACTCGTAGTATATATTTGCAGAAATTGAAGTCTCTTAAAGACCAGCATATAATAAAGGTTATTACTGGGATTCGTCGTTGTGGAAAATCTACATTATTAGAAGCATTTCAAGATGTTTTAGTGGATTTGAATGTAGATAAAGAGCATATCATTTCGATTAGTTATGAGCATAGAGAGCATAGTCAGTATGCATCGTGGCAGGAAGCATATGATGTAATTGCTAAGCGTATTGAAAATTCCGACATGTACTACGTGTTTCTAGATGAGGTGCAGATGGTGCCTCAATTTGAGAAATTGGTTGATGCGTTGTTTGTACAAAAAAATATAGATTTATACATTACGGGATCTAATGCATATTTGCTTTCTAGTGAGTTGGCAACATTACTATCTGGACGCTATATTGCGATTAATTTACATCCATTTTCTTTCTCGGAATATGTTGAGGCATTTCCCGAAGAGCATAATTATGATAGATTGTTTCGAGGATATATAAATAATTCTTGTTTCCCTGAAGCTGTAAATTTATCAAAGGCTGCGCCTGAAATGGTAAATGCTTATCTTAAATCGTTGTATGAAACAGTGGTAATAAAGGATATCGTGCAACATAACAAATTGCGAAAATATGCCAATATTCAAAATATTATACAATTTTTATACGATAGTGTGGGTAGTGTTATATCTCCCAATAACATTGCTGAACGGTTGTCTGAATATAATGGAGAGCACATATCCCATAATACAGTAAAAAAGATTATTGATTTTCTAACGCAGTCATATCTTATATATCCAGTGAGATTGTATAATATTAAAGGCAAGCGATTGTTGGCAAGTAATTATAAATATTATACAGTGGATTTGGGCTTAAAGAACATTCTTCATTCCAATAATTATGATGCAGATTTAGGACATAAACTTGAGAATGTTGTATATTTTGAGTTATTAAGACGTGGAGGTGAGGTATATGCAGGAAAATCTCAACAAGGAGAAGTTGATTTTGTTGTGCAAAAACCAAATGGATTAATAGAATATTATCAAGTGGCCTTTACTGTTAATGACGAAAAAACATTTAATAGAGAAGTTTCGTCATTAAAAAGAATTAGAGATTCCTATCCCAAATATCTTTTAACAATGGACTATGATGAAGCAATAATAGATGGAATTAAAAAGATAAATGTTATAGATTGGTTATTGGATTTGAATAAATGAGATATTTCTTATAATACAATCACAAAGGGAGCTCCTGGTGGGGCTCCCTTGATTATTGTTGAGTTGTCGTGAAGCGCGATTATCCGCAGTGGAAGTAGCGTTTTACGATGTTGAGCATTTCTTCGTTATTGCCTTCGATGTCTTTGCGTAGAGTGAGGTCGTTGTAAGAACGAAGTTTATTGATGATGCCGTTAATCATCGCAGGGCTAAACACGTTGTATTTTTCAAATACTTCGCGTTGGCGTTCGAGGCAGTCGGCCGAAGCTGCACAGCTGTCGGGGAGTTGATCCAAAGTGCTGAGTTTGTCGGCATTTTCTTCTTTGTGAATATTTACGTTCACATAAGTTTTTTCAGCAATTTCCAACGCGTTTTCGAGTTCGAAACCATGACGACAAGCAACAGCAAGACCAGCGATAAGTTGGTAGATGTCGGCTGAGCCGTCGGGTGAACGCATTTCGACAGTTTGTTTTTGAGATGTATCGTAGTTGCTTGGACCTTCAAGAGGGTTAGCGAGTTGACACATATCGGCTTTAGCAGCCCATCCGAGTGGCACACGCACCAATACCGAACGGTTGCGGTCGCCCCAACATACATTGGTTGGCGCTTCTTGGTGAGGCACAAGACGGAAGTAAGAAGTTGGGTTAGTGTTACCGAATGCAGTGATTGAAGGAGCGAGTTCCATCATACCAGCGATAGCTTTGCGAGCAGTTGCTGAAAGCACTCCACCATCGAGCATTTGGTTTTGACCATCTTTCACAATGCGCATGTGAACATGGAGACCTGAACCAGCCTTACCCACAGTGATTTTAGGAGCGAAAGTGATGTCGTAGCCCAATTGATATGCGAGGTTGCGAATAATCCATTTAGCCACCATAAGTTGGTCGGCAGCATCTTTAGCATTTACAGGCAAGAACTCAATTTCGTTTTGCTCATAAATCATGCCATCGATAGTGAAGTTACCCACTTCAGAGTGGCCATATTTGATTTGTCCGCCAGCTTGAGCGATGTAAGCCATGCATTGAGTGCGGAACTCGTTGAATTTAGCATAAGGAGCCGATTCGTGATAACCCTTTTGGTCGGTAGCAGGGAACATTTCATCATCGGGAGCGATAAC
>JAFOYQ010000152.1 GCA_017424575.1 Muribaculaceae bacterium | reverse complement strand
CTGGAGGTGTGGCAACTACAGCCGAAGGCGATGAAATCGTAATTACCGACGAACCTAATAAATGGGTGTTTATTGTAGAAGCTCATTATGGAGCAAAGAACCGTTATATTGCCAAATCGGCTGAAGCTTCGATAGGTGTTGAAGATCAAAAATATATCGAAACAGGTGTTGAGGTTGTGGGCGATAATACTGCAGCATTGAAGATTTATCCTATTCCTGCAACAACTTCAATCACAGTGAAAGCCTCTGAAGCAATCAACTCGGTTGTAATCTACAACGAGGCAGGTGTTGAGGTGATTAACGAAATGGGCAATGGTGAAAACATCACAATGGTGAATATTGAAAACCTTTCTACTGGATTCTATTTTGTAAAAGTAAACAACTACGAGCCAGTGAAGATTATCAAGAAGTAATCAATTCCTATAATAATGCAATGAGAGGCGATGTCGATGGGCATCGCCTCTCTGTTTGTAAAATTATACTTGTAGGGATAAGGCGTGCCATGTCTGATAGATTAGACAGAATGCCAGAATGAACATAAAAGCTGACGCGTGGTTGTTTTTTTTAGACAGAATGACATAAAAACATAAAGCTAACGCAATGAAACACAATAAAATAAACTTCTGTCATTCTGCACATTATGTCCTTCTGTCCTTATTTCTTAGGCGTGGTGTTTTTTTAGACAGAATGCCAGAATGAACATAAAAGGCTGACGCGTGGCAATATAGACCTATATGAATTATTAGACTTATTTAGCCCCAGTTTGCGGTTAAATAAATTTAGGTCTTTCCATTCTCTAAATATCAAGAAATTTCGACAAAAATTTTGCTACACTAAAAAATATACCTACATTTGCATTATACTGAGTTAATATGCGACTTTTGTAAAACACGCAACCTACAAACACATATTTATTCAACCATTAGTTAAGAAAACATCTTTTATTAATCAAGTTAAACTATGTCTTCATTACTTCGTAACAAAAAATATTTTTGGCAACATTGCCTTCTTTAATTTTTTGACATTAAAGGAGTAATCTTAACTATTCTATTTTTTCAAAAAATTAAAACCTAAGGAGATTCTCGCGTAGATTTTCCTTAGTTGCCAACGGCTCTTGGTGTGGCTTAGTCACGCCAAGGCAACTCGTCGGCGCCTCGCACATTGACATATTTACCATTAGGGAGCATGCTTGATAGAGAGTTCCCTACCCTTCATTAGTAACCACACAATCTTGATACTAAAGAATTTTTGTTTAATCTAAACCTATTTTGTTATGAAGAAAACAACCAAACTAAACTTAACTCAATTACGAATCTGCCCAGTAGATTCAGGTTTGAACCCCGAAATTGAATTTTCCAACAATCGTTGGAACCTACGCCACTCTTTCCCATTGACTGTTGACATGGATTTTTTTGCCGTGCAAATGACATTCACCAAAGAGTTATTCTCTACCTACGACGACCAAAGCATTCGTCGAAAAATTACTATCTCTATCATCAACCCTTGCGAAAACGACGACGAAGTGTATCGCTCTTCGTTTTACATCGTAATGGGGAAAGGGATCTACCAAAAGTGCTATCGCAAAGATATTGAACTTAACTATTTCGACATCAGCCAATATACTGAATTAAAAGTTATCGTCACCAACGAAACCGAAAACCGTCGCTTAGGTATGTATGACTTGCGACTTATCGACCTTCACGAGATTGAGGAGCGACGCCGCGACTGGATAAATGTAACAAGTGGTGTGCTTGGTGATCACGACACACATTATCTACGTACCACCCTCTCTAAATCGCCTTGCTGTTCTATTCGTTTTTTAGCAAGTTCAAAATTTGACCTCACATCTGAGCAAATGGCAGAATTTGAAATCAGACTACATCACCCAAACGGAATGATTGATAGTTCGATTTGTATTCCCAAATGTGGGCACTATGCATGCGCAGCCGAGCGTTACTTCATCACTATTATTGAAAACTTTGCATTTCACACCAAAGGGGTGCATTATGCCGAATTGGTGTGTCTTGGCATTCCCGTTGCTGGTTTTCTATTCGAGGTTGGCGATGTGGAACAAGAAGGGAACTGGGATGATATATACAACCTCGACCCTATCGACAACTACACTCCTCAAAAGGGTGAAAAACTATACCACGAGCACGTTGGCGAAAATGATTTCAAGAAAGATGAAATGCCAAGCAATTCGCTTGATATTGAATTTGACATGGAACAATTTAACGAACTTGCTGATGAGGTCATCAATAACGGATTCAATGCTGTGGAGGATAACAATGAGACAGTTGTGAAGAATGTTCTCCCAGAAGAGGCGCACGAAAGCAGTTGGAATAAACTCGGCGAACTCACTGGACTATCTTCGGTAAAGGAGAAACTATATAGCTATCGCAAGACCATCGAATTTACAAATCTCCGCAAAAGAAATGGTCTCCCCACCTTTAAGATGCCTCTTCACTCAATGTTTCTTGGAGCGCCAGGCACAGGGAAAACCACAATAGCAAAAGCCCTCGGCGAAATGCTTGCCGAGACTGGAGTTTTGTCAAGTGGGCATGTCGTGGTACGTGAACGCTCTACCCTCATAGGCAAATATTACAGCAGTGAAGAGGAAAACACCATAAAGGCTATCGAAGAGGCGCAAGGGGGTATCCTATTTATTGATGAAGCCTATCAACTCCTCGCCGAAAATGACCCACGCGACCCTGGTCGCCACGTTATCAATGCACTACTCACAGCGTTATCCGACGAGTCAAAACGTGACTGGATGCTGATTCTCGCTGGATACCCCGAGCAAACACTTCGCCTCTACGACCTCAACCCTGGATTGAAATCGCGCATTCCCGAGAGCAATATCTACACCTTCAACGATTTTTCAGAATCGGAATTGATGGAGATTGCCGAAAACTACTTGACTAAGAACCAATATTCACTCACCGATGATGCTCGCAAAGCACTTTTGCTCAAATTGGGGGCTGACTACAATACTCGCGACAAAAATTTTGGAAATGCTCGCCATGTTATTAACCTTTTCCAAACAACAGTGTTCCCATCGATGGCTGCACGCATCATGGAGTCGGGAAGCGACACCGATTTGACTACAATTATCGAGTCAGACATTCCCAAACCATCAACAAATTCGGTTTTCAACCAACGTCGCGTAGGGTTTCACCCATAAAAAAACTACTGAGATTTACTTTTTTTTTCGAAGATGTGTCAATACTTTTTATGACACATCTCCGATTATTTTTTAGATGGAAAAATCATTAATTCACCTTGCAAAAAGGCTAAAAAACACCCCTTTTCAATAAAAATTGAAGAAAAAAAGAAAAAAATCGCATTTTTTTTGAGAAATACTTGCACAGAATAAAAAGTCGTATTATCTTTGCACTCGCAAAACGGCAATAACCGCTATGCACCTCAAAAAATATGGTGTGGTAGTTCAGCTGGTTAGAATACCTGCCTGTCACGCAGGGGGTCGCGGGTTCGAGTCCCGTCCATACCGCAGAGGAGAGAGGAGAATGGGTAACAGAAAACTTTGGTTTCTTTACTCATTCTTTTTTTGTATCCCTACATATAGTTCAAACCTATAATTTGAAGCATTTATTTTGAGATTTCGTGCGCAAGCAATATGAAATCTCATATTTTTTATATACATTTGCTTTTGATAAATTTAATACCACAAAACTTTCAATCTCACCCATGGACACATTAAAGAAAATAGCATATTTCTATATCGACGGTTTTCGCAACATGACCGTGGGACGTTCACTATGGTTGATTGTTATCATTAAGTTTTTCATAATGTTTGCCATCTTAAAATTATTCTTTTTCCCCGACTTATTGGCAACACAATATGACAACGATGCCGATCGTGCGCAACATGTAAGAAACGAATTATTAAACAACAGATAATCCCCCACGCTTATGAACGATTTCGCTACATTAGTTGACTGGTCGAGAGCACAATTTGCCCTCACCGCTGCATACCACTGGTTATTCGTACCACTCACCTTAGGTTTGTCGGTAATCGTAGCCACCATGGAGTCAATCTATTTTCGCACTCGCGACAAAAAATGGTTGGCCACCACAAAATTTTGGATGACACTCTTTGCTATCAACTTTGCCATAGGGGTAGCAACTGGGATTATCCTCGAGTTTGAATTTGGCACCAATTGGTCAAACTATAGTTGGTTTGTGGGCGATATCTTTGGCGCACCATTGGCAATAGAGGGATTACTTGCATTCTTTATGGAATCTACATTCTTTGCCGTGATGTTCTTCGGCTGGGAAAAGGTTTCGCCACGCTTCCACCTCACCTCTACATGGCTCACTGCCATTGGCGCAAGCGTATCTGCCCTTTGGATTCTTATCGCCAATTCATGGATGCAATATCCTGTGGGAATGGAATTTGACCCCGACCAAATGCGCAACGTAATGACCGACTTTTGGGCATTGGTAACATCGCCTGTTGCAATCAACAAAATAATTCATAGCATTTTCAGCGGTTGGGCATTGGCTGGAGTATTTGTTGTGGGTGTGAGCGCATGGTTCCTCCTCAAGAAACGCAATCAAACAATGACTCTACGAAGCATGAAAATGGGAGCTTGGATTGGGCTTATAGGCATCTTAATTACTGTAGCATCGGGCGACGGATCGGCAAAAGTTGTATCGCGCACTCAACCTATGAAACTTGCTGCTATGGAGGGGCTATACCATGGCGAAAAGGGGCAAGCCATCACAGCGATTGGTGTTCTTAATCCCGATAAGACCTTTGACAACAACGAGCCTACATTCCTTTTTGACATATCAATTCCTAAAGGATTATCATTCCTTGCCGAAGGTGATTTTGACGCATTCGTCCCAGGCATCACCGACATTATCAATGGTGTAAAAATCGATGCCAATGGCGACACTATCAACACAATTCCCTATGCCGAACGCATTGCCATAGGGAAAGAGGCACAAAGTCTATTAAAACAATATGACGAAGCAAAAAAACAGGGCAATGAAGTAGCTATGCAACAAGCCAAAGAGGGGTTAAAAGACACATTCCACTACTTTGGTTACGGATATTTCGACAATCCTGGCGAAATTGTTCCTAACGTCGCTATCACTTTCTATGCATTCCATATAATGGTGATATTTGGCTCTTATCTCATTATTTTCTTTATAGCCATATTATTGCTTCTCTATAGAAAAAATCTAACTCACCTGCTCACCCAAAATCGTTGGGTACCTATCATTGCATTGGCCACAATTCCTGTAGTGTGGATATGCTCTGAGGCAGGATGGATTGTTGCCGAAGTGGGACGCCAACCATGGGCGATAGAAGGGTTGATGCCTACAAAAGCTGCGGTGAGCAACATTCCATCGTCATCGGTAATTATCACTTTCTCAATTTTTGCAGTAACATTTTTGGCACTATTAGTTGCCGAACTAAATATCTTGAGAAAATATATATCTAAAAAGTCGCAAGAAGACCTCGATAATAGCAACAACTAAAAACTCAACACCATGACTACATACAACTTTCTTCAATCATATTGGTGGGTGCTAATCTCAGTATTAGGCGCGCTCCTCGTGTTTCTCCTCTTTGTGCAAGGTGGGCAAACATTCTTATTGACCGAAAAAGATGAAATGCAACGCACCATGAAGGTAAATGCCTTAGGTCGCAAATGGGAATTTACATTTACAATGTTGGTAGTGTTTGGTGGTGCATTTTTCGCATCGTTTCCACTATTCTACTCCACAAGTTTTGGTGGTGCATACTGGTTGTGGATGCTCATTCTCATAGGGTTTGTATTGCAAGCCGTGAGCTATGAATATCGCAAAAAACATGGCAACATATATGGCACACGAGTGTATGATACTTTCCTCTTTTTCAATGGCTCGGTATCAACAATTTTGCTCGGCGTGGCTGTTGCTATGATGTTCTTCGGAGCAGAATTTAGCATCGACAAAGCCAACATTTTAAGCGCTCGCCCCACAATCTCCACTTGGGGCCCATATCATGGACTTGAGGCTATTTTAAGTTGGAAAAATCTACTTTTAGGGTTCACAGTCCTATTCCTCGCTCGCACCCAAGCACTCCTTTACTTCATCAATAGCATTGGCGACGAAATCACTCGCAAAAAATCGGCCAAAGCATTGATTGTCAACGGTGCGATTTTTGTGGTGTTGTTTTTGGCATTCGTAGCCACACTTTTAACAGCCACAGGCTATAGCGAAGTGACCGAAAACGGAGCCTCTCACTTTGTTGCCGAACCATATAAATACCTCCATAATCTCATCGACATGTGGTGGGTATTGGCAATATTTGTAGTGGGAGTAGTGCTCGTGTTATATGCCATTGTGCGTAGCATCATCTCATCACAATTCACTAAAGGGGTGTGGTTTAGTGGCATAGGCACTATCTTTGTGGTGTTGTCACTATTTTTCATTGCAGGATTTAACAACACAGCCTACTACCCATCATTGATTGATAGTGCATCATCATTGTCGATTCGCAACAGTTCGTCAAGCGAGTTTACACTCACCACCATGTCGTGGGTATCGCTGATAATTCCATTTGTTGCAGCCTACATGATTTATGCATGG
Source organism: Muribaculaceae bacterium (assembly GCA_017424575.1). GTDB lineage: Bacteria > Bacteroidota > Bacteroidia > Bacteroidales > Muribaculaceae > RGIG4079. The sequence goes on along the minus strand of JAFOYQ010000152.1, from coordinate 3,474 downwards.
AAAGCAATCAACAATAAACCCATCACCCAACAAGAAATGGAGCAAACTCACCACAAATATTAACCCCATTTGCCGAGATTTTGCCCATTTATTTATGCACTCCCCACCCTGCTTTGTACAAATAACGCGCTCTATCTTTGGGAATATGGAATTTTTAATATATCTTTGCATATTAATATGCTAATTATACTATCCTAATGAGAGTAAAAATCCATCACGAAGGAACTAATATAATACTTGTGTTGTTGGTTATTCTATTAATCATCAACATTCCATTGTGGCTATACACAACACCTATAGCACTCCCTATCACAATCACCTCAATATCGGCCGTATTGTGGCTTTTGGTGGTTAATTTCTTCCGTTCTCCACGTCGCAAATTTGTTGGAAACCGCGAAAATGTTGTAGTAGCAAGTGCCGATGGTAAAGTGGTAGCCCTTGAACGCACCTTTGAAGATGAATATCTCCATCGCGAAGTGATTCAGCTCTCTGTTTTTATGAGTATTTTCAACGTTCACGCCAACTGGTTTCCTGTTGATGGTGAAGTTGTGTATTCAAAGCACCACTCAGGACGCTTTATGGCTGCATGGTTGCCAAAGTCAAGCACCGAGAATGAGCGTTCAACAGTGGTTATTCGCACCAAAGATGGTAAAGAAATTCTTATGCGTCAAGTAGCGGGAGCAATGGCTCGTCGCATCGTAACATACGCACAACCTGGTGTAGAAGCATCGATTGAAGACCACATGGGATTCATCAAATTTGGCTCACGCATCGACCTTTACCTCCCTCTTGACACTGAAATTAAAGTAAAAATTGGCGATGTTACTACTGGTGGTGTTACCGAAGTAGCTCGACTAAAGCCCTCTGAAAATGCTTAAAACTATTAAATCTAACATACCTAACGCAATTACTTGCCTCAACCTCCTTTCGGGTTGCGTGGCATGTATTTTTGCATTCCATTCTCAAGAAACATTTGGTACCCTCAAGGGTTACGAATTAGTATATATCCTCATCGGCGCTGCTGCAGTTTTTGACTTCTGCGATGGTGCGGCTGCTCGATTGCTCCATGCTACATCAAGCATAGGCAAGGAACTTGACTCGCTTTCCGACCTCATCAGTTTTGGTGTAGCTCCAGCGATGCTCATGTACAACACCATGTATCATTTCAATGGTGGAGAATTCACTGCTTTTGCAGCGTTAATGATTGCTATCTTTGGCGCTGTACGTCTTGCTCGATTTAATGTTGATGATCGCCAAACCGACACATTTATCGGTCTTCCTATCCCTGCCAACGCAATCTTTTGGATTGGGGTTTGCGCATTGATTAACCAATATGGATACCCAGGTGACATTGCAGCAATCGCAGCATTGGCATTCATGTCGTTGTTTATGGTAGCTCCTATCAAAATGTATTCGCTCAAATTCCACAACTTCGGATTTCGCGAAAACTACAAACGCTATCTCATAATCTTTTCAGCCATTGCGTTTGTTATATTTTTAGGTGTTTCAGGATTGACTTGGACAATCGTCATCTACATCTTGCTCTCGGTGTTTTCTCGCAAAAACATCTAAGAGAATAGAGTGAATCTACCTCAACTACAATCTGTATTAATCTATTATTCTGGAAAATGAGTTTTTTAGGTTTTCTATTAATCTTACTTTTTATATTTATCGGAATACCGCTTATCAAAGTGGTATGGAAGATTTATCGCCTACAACGAGAAGCAAAAAAAGCGTTCTCGCAATTCAATCAACAACAGCAAGAACATACCCAAGAATACGAGTCGCAACAACGAAAACAGCAAAAACGTCAACGACGCAAATCTATGGGTGAATATATTGAATTTGAAGAGGTTGATGACAACACCACACCTCAACAATCTTCAACCCAATCCCAATCACGCATCAAAGACGAACCCCTCATCACCGATGCCGAATGGGAAGAGATTAAATAGCCCCATAGGCATTTAACTTCTACACCATAAATCACTGTTCACCATGGCACAATACTACACTAATCAACTCTTTGACTTTCTTCATCGCATTGCCATAAACAACAATCGCGAATGGTTTCATGCCAACAAAAGCGAATACGACGACTTGCGCGCTCGTTGGATGGAAGATGTTGACCGCATGTTGTCGTTGATGACCTGTTGGGAACCCCAACTTGCATCACAATCGGCTCGCTCGTGTGCCTATCGATTCTATCGCGACACCCGTTTTTCGCAAGATAAATCACCCTACAAAACATTCTTTTCGGCAGCCATAAGCCCATGGGGACGCAAACTCCCTCGCGCAGGCTATTACCTACACATGGGCATCGACGAAGAAAACCTTTGGGGAGGGTCGGGCTTATATGGCGGTCTTTGGTGTCCCGATGCTACGATGTTGCGCAAAATGCGACACGCTATCGTTGATAATATTGAAGAATTTGAGGAGATAATCAACAATCGCGAGTTTGTTAAATATTTCCCCTCATGGATAGGCGACAGCCTCAAAAATGTGCCAAAAGGGTGGGATAAAGAGCACCCACAAGCCCACCTCTTAAAACTCAAAGAGTATGGCCGCCTCAACTCATGCAAAGAGGTCTTCTTTCATGACCCAGCCTGGGTAGAAATCGCTGCACAACGTTTTTCTCTCTTAAAGCCCCTCAACGACTTTATCAACTACTCCCTCGACGAAGAAGAGCCTTTCACATTAGATTTATAATCAATGAAACACCTCTTTACTATCATCTCACTGCCTGTGGTGAAAGAGAGCGTAATAGTCAATTCCTTAATAGAGCCGAAGCAATTATGAATGACAGTTGCGAAGTGGCTTTATCGATTCTCCAAGACAGCATCAAGCCCTCTACTCTAACAACCGAGCGTGGTCGTGCAATATATGCTTTGTTGCTTTCGCAAGCCCTTGATAAGAACTATATCGACTTAACCTCTGACTCTATTATAGCCCCTGCCGTTAAATACTTTGCCGATGTTACCATTGATGATGACTCTAAAAGTGTTCGTTGCGCAATGCTCACTAATTATTATCTTGGTAAAATTTACCTTAACAACTTTTCATTAAGTCAAAGTCTAATTCATTTGCTTAAAGCAGAACAATTTGCACTACTCTTAAATGATCATTTATATCTTGGTCTTATATACTCAGTCCTTGCTTATACCAATAATCTTGGACACAATCCATCCGAAGATTTAAAATATACCCAATTAGCATATAACCATTTCAAAAAAACAGGAATAAAAAGATATTCTAATTTTGCATTAAGAGATTTAGCTATTGCCCAAAATAATTGTCAAAAATTCAATGAGAGCCAACATTCTTTCAACATGTTACTTAATGATTCATCAATCCATAACGATAGTTTATTTCTATTATCAATTCTCCCTCAATATGCAAAATTACAACGTAATCAATCAAATTTTGATTTAATGAAACACACTATTTTATCCTTAGATTCATTAGGATATAAAT
>JAFOYQ010000151.1 GCA_017424575.1 Muribaculaceae bacterium | reverse complement strand
GTAATAGAATGATATTGCATATTCTTTTGTATTTAATGCAAAGGTAGTAATAGATTGTGTCATAGAAAAATTTTATAACATTATAGAAAATTTTCATAAACGAAATGTTTGATTTGTTTGTTTATGTATTATCTTTGCACTATAACATTAAAAAAACTAACATAAAAATAATAAAATTATGAAATCAATTAAACGACTTTTTGCTGTTGTAATCGCATGCGTTGCAATCGCTGTTCCTGCTTCGGCTCAATTCTCTTTTGGTGTGAAATTAGGGACTAAGATAAATGAACTTCCCGATGTTGAAAATATTGGTGCATTTGACCTTGATGATGAATGTGCTGGTTTTACTGGCGGTGTGATGGGCGAATTCATGTTGCCAATCGTGGGTTTAGGTATTGATGCATCGGTAATGTATTCATACGAACCAATTAAGGGTGAAGTATTTGGTGATATGGAAACTACTTTTGCTAACCACTATCTTGATATTCCTATCAACTTGAAGTATAAATTAACTCTTCCAGCGGTAGAAAAAATCGTAGCTCCTTACATCTTTACAGGTCCTAACTTTTCATTTGCATTGAGCAAAGATATTCCTGATACAATTGACAAATATTTTGTGCAAAATCCTGTTGAAGTAGCTTGGAATCTTGGTATTGGTGTTGAATTATTTAATCACCTTCAAATCGGTGCAAGCTATGGTTGGGGATTGAATAAATACATTGATAAATACGAAATCTTAGACGGAACAGAGTTTGATAAGTATATTAGTAACGGCAATTATAGAAAAGACTGCTGGACTATCACTGCCGCTTACTTGTTCTAATCTCAAAGATTGATATTCAATAAAATAACATGCGACTGTCACCTTGGTGGCAGTCGCTTTGTGTTTTATGTAGATACTTTTAATTAGTTGTGGTTTATCAATCCCATAGCAATGGAGCGCCCCATGAGGTCGCTAAAAAGTGGAAGTGGAGCAGAGGGATTGACCTCTTCGTCAAGGACTTTAATCATTGGCGATTGAATATCAATGTCACTGCGCAACTGTGATAGAATTTGATATGCTACATGGAGATGTGGGAAGTCGGGACGTGAATTCCCTACTTTGTTGTAGTAGTAATATAGCATAGACGCTAAATATCGCATAATTTCGTTGAGGTGATTGCGTTCGGTTTCGTAGGTGTTGGCAAACTGCTGGTTGATTATCTGCATCAATGCAAAAATAGCCGTGATATATAGTTGCATAGCCGATTGACTGAGCGAGAGCGAATCGTTGCCGTCTATAGCCATTTGAAATAAAACAGTCACGGCAGTAGCGTATGCTTCATTGTCGTTGTTCATCATTGCAAGAGCTTCGCAGTGATATGCGGCTATGATGGTAAGTGCCGAAATCTCATCAATCGTTGTTGTATTATCATTGCGAGCCTCGGCCCAGAGCATATCGGCTTTGGCAAGCAATTCGCCCGAAAGCCTTACGGCATCTTCTACCTCTCCACGGTCGAGCATCTCATCGATAGTAGTACAATTTTGTAGTAATGCTTTGATTTTATCCATTAATTCACTTAATTTTGAGCAAAATTATAATTTTTCTTTGACAGCAATGCAACTAAAATACAATTTGTGCGTCTAACGGGCATAAAGATTATTTTTTATGGATATTAAGTCGGAAAAAGAGCAACAATTCGTAACGATTATTGATAGTAATCGACAGCTGATATATAAGGTGTGCTATATGTATGCTACAGACGATAATCATTTCAAAGATTTATATCAAGAGGTGCTAATACATATTTGGCAAGGACTTAAGGATTTTCGAGGTACAGCACAATTGTCAACATGGATTTATCGCACTGCGCTCAATACTTGTGTAACTGATTATCGCAAAAATCGCAAGTATGGAGAGATGGAATCAATTGATGGCCTGTCGATTGTAGATGTTGATGATGGCACGCACCGACAACAGTTAAAAGAACTCTATCGCCTCATTAATCGTCTTGACCGACTCGAAAAAGCGATAATACTCTTGTGGCTTGATGAAAAATCCTACGACGAAATCTCTGAAATTACAGGGTTGAGTCGCAATAATGTAGCGTCAAGGTTGAGAAGAATTAAAATTAAATTACAACAATATAGCGAAGAATAAAAACAAAATACTATGAATATTGATGAATTAAAATCACAATGGAAATCGATGGAATTGCGCATCGACCGTCTTGAAAAAGATAATAAAAGCTTGCTTTCACGCATCAGTAATGAACGTATGAAGAGCGTGCGAGAAAAGTTATTGGCACGCTATCGAGCTTTGATAATAGTGTGTATATTCAGCCCTCTATGGATGGTGTTGATGAATGAATTGTATCAAGTTGATGTAGAGGTTTCTATTGTATATGCCTTTTTCTTTTTAGTTATGGCGTTGGCCAACTATTATATGTGTAAATTGATAAAAAAGGTTGATTGCTCTAAGTTGACAATTAAAGAGGCTTTAATTGCCGTAACAAAAGTGGAGGAATACCTTCGTAAATTTCAATTCTTGGGGTGGATTTTGGGCTTTCCATTGATAATAATCCTCTTTGATGTGTTTAAAAAAATGGGACACCCCGAAGTCATATATGGTGGCGTAGTGGGGCTCGTAATCGGTGGCATAATAGGCTATTTCTATGATAGAAAAACACGTCGTCTTATCCGTGAACTTCGCCAAACACTCGCCGACGCACTCGTTGATGACAACGAATTGTAAAAATCATGACAATTATGTTAAAAACTTCTGCGAAAAATATGAGGTAATAATTTGCGAGTGGCGAGATATTGCATTAACTTTGTAGTTATATAAGTTATAACTCAAAAACTACATTGTGCAATGAATAGCAATAGCCTTGTGTCAATCTCCGATATCTCAAAAGAGGAGATATTGCACCTCCTTGAAAATGCTCGCTATTTTGAGGAGAATCCCAATCACAAAATTCTTGACGGTAAAGTGGTTGCAACCTTATTCTTTGAGCCATCAACCCGCACAAGATTGAGTTTTGAAACAGCAGTAAATCGCCTTGGTGGTCGTGTAATCGGATTCTCCGATGCAAGCACTACAAGTTCGTCAAAAGGCGAAACGCTCAAAGATACCATTAAGATGGTGAGCAATTATGTTGATCTCATTGTGATGCGACACTATCTTGAGGGAGCTGCTCGTTATGCTACCGAAGTTACTGACACTCCAATTATCAACGCTGGCGACGGTGCGCATCAACACCCCACTCAAACAATGCTCGACCTCTATTCAATCTACAAAACTCAAGGCACTCTCGACAATCTCACAATTACAATGGTGGGTGACTTAAAATATGGTCGCACAGTACACTCATTATTGATGGCTATGCAGTATTTCAATCCTACATTTAACTTTGTGGCTTGCGATGAATTGAAAATGCCAGCCGAATATAAAGAGTTTTGCGATCAAAAGGGTATCAAATACACCGAGCACAAAGATTTCTCTGAAGAGGTAATCAACTCATCGGATATCATCTACATGACACGTGTGCAACGCGAGCGTTTTACCGACATTATGGAATATGAAAAGGTGAAAAATCTTTATAACCTTCACAATGCAATGCTCGACAACTCAAAGGATAATCTTCGTATTCTTCATCCACTACCTCGTGTAACAGAGATTGATCAAGATGTTGATGATAATCCAAAAGCATATTATTTCCAACAAGCTCAAAACGGATTATATGCGCGCCAAGCAATAATCTGTAGAGCATTAAACATTGACATTAAGGAGGTACAAAAATCATGACAGCTAAAAAAGAACTCGCTGTAGCGGCATTGCAAAATGGCACCGTTATCGACCACATTCCCTCTTCGGTATTGTTTGATGCTGTAAAGATTTTGGGAATTGAAAAATTGAATACTCATGTTACCATAGGTAACAATCTCAATAGTAAAAAACTCGGCCAAAAGGGTATTATCAAAGTTGCTGATGTGGAGTTTCCAGAAGCAACACTCAATCGCATTGCCCTCATTGCGCCATCAGCAGTAGTGAATATCATTCGCGACTTTGAAGTGGTAGAGAAACACCAAGTGCAATTGCCCGATACTATTGTAGGCATCGTGAAATGTGGTAATCCTAAGTGTATTACCAACAACGAGCCGATGAAAACTCGTTTCGAGGTAGTTGACCGCGAAAATGTAACTATCCGTTGCCACTATTGTGGACATTCAGTTACTAATAAAGAGGCTCAAATCGACTAAGCAATATTGCCGATGAAGCAGAGTTGGAAACCCGGAACAATGATTTATCCACTACCTGCAGTGCTCGTGAGCTGTGGCAACACCCCCGAGCGTCGCAATCTCATTACTGTGGCATGGACTGGGACAATCTGCACTAATCCAGCAATGTGTTATATATCCATTCGCCCCGAGCGCCATAGTTATGGCATAATAAAAGAGGAGATGGAGTTTACAATCAACCTCACTACCGAAGCAATGGCTCATGCAACCGATTGGTGTGGAGTGCGCTCGGGGAAGGACTTTGACAAATGGAAAGAGACTGGTCTCACCCCTATGCCTGGTGTAAAAGTAGGGTGCCCATATATTGAAGAAGCTCCTCTTTCAATTGAGTGTAGAGTGAAGGAGATTGTGAAATTAGGCAGTCACGATATGTTTATAGCCGAAGTGCTCAACGTGCTTGCTGATGAAAAATATATGGATCCCGAAACTGAAGCCTTTGACCTTGCTAAAGCATTGCCTATTAGTTACAGCCATGGGGGTTACTATACTCAAGGTGAGAAAATAGGTGGATTCGGGTGGACAGTAAAGAAAAAGAAATAAATAATAATTAATAATATATCATCAAAATTTATGGAAAGAGATAACCAAATTTTTGACATTATCGAGCGTGAACATCAACGCCAAAAGAAAGGTATCGAACTCATCGCTTCTGAAAACTTCGTAAGTGACCAAGTGATGCAAGCAATGGGCTCATGCCTCACAAACAAGTATGCTGAAGGTTACCCTGGACACCGCTACTATGGTGGTTGCCAAGTGGTAGATGAAGCTGAATCACTCGCTATTGAGCGCCTTAAAGAAATCTTTGGCGCAAGCTATGCAAATGTGCAACCACACTCTGGTGCGCAAGCCAACATGGCTGTGTTTATGGCATGTATGCAACCAGGCGACAAATTCCTCGGTTTGAACCTCGCTCATGGTGGTCACCTTTCACATGGTAGCCCAGTGAACTTCTCTGGTCTTATGTTCCAAGCATTGGAATACAACGTTAAAGAAGATACTGGTTTGGTTGACTACGAACAAATGGAAGAGGTAGCACGCCGCGAACGTCCTAAATTGATTATCGGTGGTGCAAGTGCTTACTCTCGTGAATGGGACTATGCTCGCATGCGTCGCCTTGCCGATGAAATTGGCGCTATCTTCATGGTTGACATGGCTCACCCTGCAGGTCTCATTGCTGCAGGTTTGCTCGACAACCCAGTTAAATATGCTCACGTTGTAACTTCTACAACACACAAAACTCTTCGTGGTCCTCGTGGTGGTATAATCCTTCTTGGTGAAGACTTCGAAAATCCATGGGGCAAAAAGACTCCAAAGGGCGTTACTCGCATGATGTCATCTATTCTCGACTCTGCTGTATTCCCTGGCGTTCAAGGTGGTCCACTTGAACATGTTATCGCAGCTAAAGCAGTAGCATTTGGCGAAGCTCTTCAACCTTCTTATAAAGAATACCAAGCACAAGTGAAAAAGAATGCAGCTGTTATGGCTCAAGCACTTGTTGATAAAGGTTACAAAATCATCTCAGGTGGAACCGACAACCACTGTATGCTCGTTGACCTTCGTACTAAATTCCCTGAATTGACTGGTAAAGTGGCTGAAAAAGTGCTTGTTGAAGCAGACATCACTGCAAACAAAAATATGGTGCCTTTCGACAGTCGTTCACCATTCCAAACTTCAGGTATCCGTCTTGGAACTCCTGCTATCACTACTCGTGGTGCTAAAGAAGACCTCATGGGCGAAATCGTAGAAATGATTGATACTGTACTTTCTAACCCTGAAAACGAAAAAATCATCGCTTCAGTACGCGAAAAAGTTAACTCAATCATGGTTGAATACCCAATGTTTGCTTACTAATCAACAGTATATCGCAAAAATAATGAAGGTTGCATCATTCATTGGTGCAACCTTTTTTGCGTTAGTTTGGGTAGAAATCTAAATTTCATTAACTTTGCTCATATTAAATCAAGCGAGTATAATATCATGAAGAGAATTTTCAGCCTTATCATTTCAGTAATATTTGTTTTTGCATTAGTATCTTGTGCAACAAAGAAGTGGACTAATGTTAGCGGAAACGTTAATCTTGAAACTATCATGCAGGAAAAATTTCCAAAACTTTATCCAAGTTATAAATCAGGTGAAATTGTTGTTACTAAATTTGAGGAACGCATTGATGAAAATGGCAAAACACAATATCGTATTACATATTCTGATAAATCAGATGATGATGATTTGGATGCTTTAATTTGGCAAACAATCTACATGCCTATACTAAACGATTAGTGTATTTATGTAGGTCGGCGAATTTTTAAATGTAACTACGTGATTATTACT
>JAFOYQ010000150.1 GCA_017424575.1 Muribaculaceae bacterium | reverse complement strand
GGATTACTCACAATTTTTAGCAATGAAGCAAGAAATAGGATTGTTAGTCATATTTCTATTAGTCTTCTTTTATGACACCTTTATGCCTAAAAAGTCACAAAACTGGCTTGCAGGCGTAACAACAGTATTGTTTGGTGCATTTACCCTTTGGGGATTCTTCTGCCCATGTTTGAATGGCGCATGTGCAACCGATGCATTTGCTGGAATGTATAACACATCGTCAATCGTGGTAGCAATCAAGAATATCCTCAATATTGGTGTGTTTATCGTTCTTATCCAATCAATCAAATGGGCTAACAGCGAAGAACAAGTGATTCGTCGCGGTGAATTCTATGAATTGTTGCTCGTTACATTGTTTGGTATGTACTTGATGATTTCTGCTCGTCACTTCTTATTGTTCGTTATTGGTCTTGAAGCAGCATCATTGCCATTGGCAGCGATGGTGGCATTTGATAAAAAACGTGTAGAAAGCCACGAAGCAGCTATCAAATATATCCTCACTGCAGTATTCTCATCGGCTGTGTTCTTGATGGGCTTGTCATTTGTATATGCACTCACTGGTTCACTTTACTTTGACGCTATTGCAGCTAAAATTGCGGCTGAACAAGGTGTAATGCTCATTGTAGCAGTTGCATTTGTTATCGCAGGTATCGGTTTCAAACTTTCATTGGTGCCATTCCACTTGTGGACAGCCGATGTATATCAAGGTGCACCAACATCAGTAACTTCTTACCTCTCTGTGATCTCTAAGGGTGCTGCTGCGTTTGCATTCTTGGTGATTATGGCACAAGTATTTGGCTCGGTTTACTCACAAGTGTGGGAATGGATGCTTTACGCATTGATTATCCTCACCATCACAATCGGTAACCTCTTTGCAATTCGTCAACGCAACATGAAACGTTTCTTGGCGTTCTCATCAGTGTCACAAGCTGGTTATATCATGCTTGGTGTGATTGCAATGACTGCAACTGGTGTTTCATCATTGTTATACTACATTCTTGTGTATATCTTCTCTAACCTCGCGGCTTTCGGTGTAATTCAAGCAATTGAAAACAATACTGGCAAAGTGGGTATGGATGATTACAAAGGTTTGTACAAAACTAACCCACGTTTGGCATTTACAATGATGCTTGCAATGTTCTCATTGGCAGGTATCCCTCCATTCGCTGGTTTCTTTAGCAAATTCTTCATCTTTACAGGAGCAGTGCAACAAGGTAGCATCGCTATCTATGTGCTCGTGTTGATTGCGTTGATTAACACTATCATCTCACTCTACTACTACCTCCTCGTGGTGAAAGCAATGTTCATCAGCCAAGACGAATGTCAAATCGCTACATTCAAATCGGCTTGCTCTGAACGCACTGCAATGTGGATTTGCGTGGCTGGTATCATTCTCCTCGGTATCGTAAGTTGTGTTTACAACTCACTTCTTGGTCTTACTGCAGGCGCAACAGTTATCGGCAACCTCTTCTAAGAAGATTTATCTAAATAGATATAGACAGCGACGGCTTCCAGAAATGGGAGCCGTTGTTGTTTTTTAGAGGAAAGAGGAGAGATTTAAATTGAGAATTGAAAATTGAAAAATATGTGTTTTCTGTCAAAAAAAGAACAGAAGGACATAAATTTACATAATGACAAAATTTTATTATCCTTTTGCATCAGCTATTTATAATCATTCCGTCATTTTGTCAAAAATAAAAAAAACAGAATGGGGATTGAGAACTTAATAGAGAATTGAAAATTGAAAAATCATTTTCTCTTTTGTTTATGAGTCATATTTCTGTTAGGTTACTTCTGCTTTCCATGTTTTCCATTTAAATGGAAAGCAAAGGAAAGCACAGGAAAACATAGTCGGTGGGATTGGTGCAAAATTTTGTGTTATCGTGTTGTTGATGGATAACACTAAAAGTAAATTTCAGTAGGAAATACCATTTATTTTACTACCTTTGCGAAATGACTTATAATATTACCATATGTGAGAAAACGTAAACTATAAGAAAATGATGAAAAAGGTGTCTATGTTTATTGAAGAAATTCTTGCTTACATATATTATTCTATCTATATATGTACTGCACAGTCTTCCCCTCATGTACCTGCTGGAATACTTGCTTTAATATTAATGTATGTTGTCCTTATTATTACAGCGTTAGTTGATATTAATGACTCTTTAGAAATGTGGATTGCTTTTGTTATATATGTGTGCGCCCTTTTTGGTATAGGAAAATACTATTCTAAACGAGAGGAAAAAATTCTTGCAAAAATGAAGGTGCGTCAGAAAAAAGTAAAACATAAGATAATTATTGGATTATGTGTAATTTCAATTATAGGAATATTTATATCGTTGATCCTAATTTTAACTTATATATAATACTGCTGACCACTTGGTTTTTAGCAAATTATTCATTTCTCTAAATCACTATAGAGTAGCGACGGCTTCCAGCGATGGGAGCCGTTGTTGGTTTTGAGAGAGGGTTGAAGTTATGGATATATGCGATTTAAAGCTAAATTATAGGTTGAAAGTGAAGTTGTAATCGATTAATCGTAAATCATGGAATGATGAAATAAAAAAACACACTACAAAACGTTCATTATCCAATTATTTTACTACCTTTGTAAAATAACCTAAAACTTTACCATATATGAGAAAACGTATACTTTCAGGGTTGCTACTCTTAGTTGGATTAGTGGCATCGGCTCAAGTTGATACAATCTTTATCAACGATAAAAATTATCATGTAGATGTGATTGAAAGTCAAGATATCGGTCCTGGTATTCATCATTATCGACTTCGTATTCCAGATTATCCGTTGAATGTGAATATCTTGCAAATGGATATGAATAATCCATATAACCGCATTGAAACATTCCAAGCATCGGAAACTCATTTCAAAACCGAAAAACTTGCTACGGCATATACTCGTTACAAGAATATGTATGACGATAAGCGTCCTATTGCTGGTGCGAATGGTAACTTTTGGTGTGTGACAGGGCAATTGCCTCATAGCGATTTGTTGACTGGTGCCACATACAATGGTAATCTTCGCAATGGTGAGATTATTACCGAAACTAATGCTTATTCTGATCAATGGGATGGTGGTCCAGAGCGTACAGGTGTGATTGCTGTAGATGAAGCAAAAAATCTCTTTATCGAAACAATGCATTTCAAGGGTTATGCAATCAATGATAAAATTGGCAGTCCCGAGATTTATCAAACAAATAAGGTGGTGCGCAAGAATGAAATTGCCTTATATAACCATTTCTATGGTCGCTCAAAAACTTTCATGCCTGCCGATGTATACAAAGATGATAGTGGTAACCGCCACTTCCAAATCGTAACGGGCGATGCAACTGAAGTGTATCTCACTATCAATGAAGGTCAATGTTGGATGGCAGGTCAACCAATGACTTGTACAGTAGGCGAGGTGAAAACCAATGCCGGAACAGGTACTCTTGGCGATTATGATTTGTGTCTTGTGGGTCGTGGCGATAAACAGGCACTCCTTGCGAAACTTGTTGCTGGTGACCAATTGACAGTTAATTATGGTTGGTCAACCACTGGAGGAAAAACTCCTATAATCGAGCAACTTATTGGTGGTAATGCTATCGTGATGGCTAATGGTGAAATGACAGGTCGCAACGATGATGAAACATATAATTCTCAAGTATATTCACGCTGTGCCTATGGCTCAAGTGCAGATGGCCGAACATTGTATATTATTGTAATTGATAAATCAACCGATCCTGTTTATGGAACATCGGCAGGTTGTAATACACGAGTAATGTGTCAAATAGCGAAACATTATGGTTGTGCCAATCTTTGTAACGTTGATGCTGGTGGTTCGGCTCAAATGATGATTGAAGGAAAAGTAATCAATAAAACAACTGAGGGTACACCTCGCGCTGTAGCTAATGGTTGGTTCCTTTATTCAATTGCTCCAAAAGATGAAACAGTGGCACGCCTCGAATTTAAGGATTTGAAACTACAAGCACCTACATACGCTACATATTCGCCAACAATCATTGCATATAACCAATATGGCGATATCATTGATAATGATTTCAAGGATTATACATTGAGTTGCGATGCATCATTAGGTACATGTAATGGTACAGAGTTTACCGCTGGCGGAAATGCAGCAGAAGGACCTCTTACAGCAACCTATAATGGTGTGAGTGTGTCAAAAACAATGAAAATTGTAGATTCAGAACTCTCAATTCGCATCAAACCATTGTTGATTGACGCTACTCGCGAATATCCAATGGAAGTAACTGCTTCAATTGGCGAAGAAGTATATACCTATAACCCAGCATCAATTGCATGGCAAGTCGAAAATAACGATGTGATTTCAATTGATGAAAATGGCGTGCTTCGTGGGTTGAAAGAAGGAAAGTCAAAAGTTATTGGTACTATTGGTGATTTTGTTGACGAAACCGAAGTAACTGTAGAGATTGCTAAAGGAGCGGTAGTGCCAGCGAGCGATATGACAGGTTGGACAATCAAAGGTTCATCGGGTATCACTAAAGGTGCACTTGCTGAAGATGGTACATTGTCATTCACTTATGGCGCACCTCGTGCAGCGACTATCAAAATGTCGAAAGATATTAAATATTACTCACTCCCCGATAAATTATGGCTTGAATTTACCCCATCGGTAAATATCAAGAGCATCAATATTGATTTGCGTACACCACAACACACAAAACTCAATAAATTGGAGTTGAAACCTTCAACTGGCGAAGTGTGGGAAGCGAGTAAAATACATCGCATAGAGTTGCCTATTAGTGAATTGGGTAATCCTACTGATTTGATTCTCTATCCAATCTCATTGCACTATATCGAGTTTACAATCGAAATAAATTCGGCTTACAAGGGAGAACAATCAATCAAGGTTAGCGAGTTGAGCGCAGAGTATAACAATTATGCATCAGTAGAACAAATTATCGTAGGTGAGGGTAGTGGCGTGAAAGTATATCCTAATCCAGTGACAGATGGAGTGTTTACCGTTACATCATCAAAAGAACTCAAAGGTGTTGAAGTGTATTCAATTGCAGGTGTAGCAGTAGCATCGGTAGAGTGTGAAGGTAATGCAGTAACCGTAAATGCAGCAGGTCTTGCAAAAGGAGTTTACTTTGTAAAAGTAGAAACTGAAGCAGGAAGTTCGTCGTCAAAACTTATCGTGAAATAAATCTATTATAGCAAAACATATTGAAATATATCATGAAAAAGATTTTATCATTACTTGCTGTGTTTGCCGTGACAATATCGGCAAGTGCTATTACAATTCCTATTCAAGGAACTGATTATCAAACAGACATATTGATTGACAGAGACTTGGGACCTGGTGTGAATTATAAGCGTCTTCGTATTCCCGACTTTCCGCTGAATGTAAATATGATTACTATGGATTTGAACAATCTATATAACCGTGTTGAAACAACTCAAGGTGGTGAGCAATTAGGTAAAACTGAAAAACTTGCTAATGCTTATACTCGTCAATATACAGCAGAAAAACGCCCATTGGCAGGTGCAAATGGTAACTTCTGGTGTGTGTCAGGTCAATGGCCATGGGCTGAATACCTTGTAGGTGCTACATTCAATGGTAATGTGCGTAATGGCGAAATTATTACCGAAACAAATGCTCATACCGACTGGTGGGGGCATAATAATGGTTCGCCTGGTTGTGTGGCTATTACGCCTACAAAAGAGATGTATATCGACTTCATGTATTATAGGGGCTATGTATCAAATGAAAAACTTGGTACGCTTGTAATTCATCAAAGTAATAAACTTGTTCGCGATGGCGAAATCGGTTTGTATAACCACTTCTTTGGTCGTGATAAAAGTTTTATCCCTGCCGACCAATATGCTGATGAAAGTGGTACACAACGCTTGCGCCGTGCAGAAGGTGTGTCAACCGAAGTTTATCTAAAAATCAATGAAGGTAATGAATGGATGGTAGGTCGTCCAATGGCATGTACTGTGCAAGAAGTGAAAACTAATGCTGGTGCAGGTAAACTTGGCGATTATGACTTGTGTCTTATGGGTCGTGGAGCAAATAAAGACCTTCTCGCATCTTTGGTGCCTGGTGATGTGTTGACAATTGACCTTAAATGGTTGCAACCTAATGGCAATGCTCCTGAATTTGAGCAACTTATTGGTGGTAATGGTGTGGTAATGGTTGATGGCGTATTGACTGACCTAAATACAGTCGACTCTTATAACTCAAAAACATATTCACGCACAGCATATGGTACAACTGCCGACCGCAAAACACTTATCAATGTGGTAATTGATATGTCGGTTGACCCAGTTTATGGAAAATCAGCAGGTTGTAATACATTCGTGATGTGTGATATTATGAAATACTTTGGCTGTACTAACATTATGAACATGGACGCAGGTGGTTCGGCTCAAATGATGGTAGAGGGTAAGGTAATTAATAAAACTACTGAAGGATCTCCTCGTGCAGTTGCAAATGGTTGGTTCTTCTATTCAATTGCTCCACAAGATGATGTGGTTACTCGTCTTGAGTTTGAAGAATACTCACTTCAAGCACCTATCTATGCACAATATAAGCCTGTAATTCTTGCATATAATCAATATGGTGATTTGATAGATAAAAATTTGCAAGGATTTACACTCTCTTGTCCTGATTCACTTGGTACATGCGACGGCATGCGATTTGTGGCAGGAGGAAATGCTTGCACAAGTGAGTTGACAGCAACTTACAACGGTGTGAGTGTGACTAAAAAAATTGATATCGTTGATGCAGAAATCGCAATGCGAGTGAAACCAATTCTCATTGATGCTACACGCGAATATAAGATGGAAGTAACAGCGCAAATTGGCGATATTACTTATACTTACGACCCAGCATCAATTGAATGGACTGTGGCTGATAAAACAGTTGCTGATATTGATGAAAATGGTGTATTGCGTGGTTATAAAGAAGGTTCAACTCAAGTAGTAGGCTTGGTAGGAGAGTTCCTCGATACTACTATGGTTAATGTTGAGATTGCAAAAGCAGCACAAGTATCAGTGGCAGATATGACAGGTTGGACAATTAAAGGTTCATCGGGTATCACAAAAGGTGCACTCGCAGAAGATGGCACATTGTCATTTACATACGGCGCACCTCGTGCAGCAACAATCCAAATGTCGAAAGATATCAGATATTACTCACTTCCTGATAAATTGTGGATGGAATTTACTCCAACAGTAAACATTAAGAGCATCAATATTGACTTGCGTTCTCCACAACACACAAAAATTAATAAGTTGGAATTGAAACCATCAACTGGCGAAGTGTGGGAATCGGGCAAAACTCATCGCATAGAGTTGCCAATTAGCGAATTGGGCGACCCTGCCGATTTGATTCTCTATCCACTTTCATTGCACTACATCAACTTCACAATTGAAACAAACTCAGCCTACAAGGGTGAGCAATCAATCAAGATTAGTGAATTGAGCGCAGAGTATAACAATTATGCATCGGTAGAACAAATTATTGTAGGTGAGGGTAGTGGCGTGAAAGTATATCCTAATCCAGTGACAGATGGAGTGTTTACCGTTACATCATCAAAAGAACTTAAAAATGTTGAAGTTTATTCAATTGCAGGTGTAGCCGTAGCATCGGTAGAGTGCGAAGGTAATGCAGTAACAGTAAATGCAACAGGTCTTGCAAAAGGAGTTTACTTCGTAAAAGTAGAAACTGAAGCAGGGGTATCAACATCAAAACTCGTAGTGAAATAACAAAAGAGAACAAAATTAAAGGTATAACAAAAAAATGATAGAGATGCGTCGGCGATATGTCGGCGCATCTGTTGTGTATTTTTAATTAAAAAACCGATTAAAAACGAGAAATTTGGTGAAATAATGTCAAATATTATTCTTATCTTTGTGCAAATGTATTTATTAACTTCGATTTGTTGTGTACAGTCGTAGATTGGTAGGTGCAAGCATGGATTAAGTACTAACATAAATAACTAAATAATACCTGTTTTATATGAAAAAACTGCTACTCTCAATTATGGCATTTGCGGGCATCGCAACGATGAATGCGCAAATCGCAGAGGTAGAGTCGGTGTCTCCTCTCTTGAAAGGGGTAGAGAGCGAAATGTATCACCCAATACTTAGCTCTGACGGCTCTCAACTTTTGTTCTCTGATTGTAATTTCAAAGGACTTCGTTTGTATGATTTCAACGACAATGTTGTGGTAAAAGTGAGCACAGAGGCTCGCGCGGGATTGGATGCTACATTCTCTCCTGATGGTAAAGAAATTTACTTCGTAACACAAACATTGCAAGGATATCGCAATCTCCGTCAAGTAAAGAAATACACTATCGCTTCTCGTCAAACTGTGGAAATGACAAAACAAGCACGCGTGATTTCTGCTCCTGTTGCAACTACAAAAGGTTTTGCAGCATCGGTTGATGGTAAAATGATGGTAACTGATAATGCTGCTACTCGTGTACGCACTGAAGGTACAAGCCTCATTATCGCTAAAAATGGTGTAGAAAAAGCATATACTCCAATTGAAGGTTCGGCTGGTTATATTTGGTCGTCACTTTCTCCCGATGGAAACAAAGTGATGTTCTTCGCTGCTGGTTTTGGTATCGTGGTTACTGACCTTAATGGTAAAGTGATTGCAACTCCGGGTAACTATGAAAATCCAGTGTGGTATGGCAACGATCATGTTGTTGCAATGAATGCAACAAATGATGGACACAACTATCGTTCATCACAAATCGTGCTAATGAGTGTTGATGGTTCTCAATTCCAAGAACTCACAAAGCCAGAGTCAATGACAATGAACCCAACAGCATCGTTTGTAGCAGGTAAAATTGTTTATGCAACAATTGATGGTCGTTTGTATCAAATGAATCTTAAACTTAAATAAGATAGGAGGACACTGAAATGAAAAAGAGACTTACAGCATTAATGATTGCCGGAGCTGCCGCAATCTCTGCAATGGCACTTAACTATAGTGACCTCATTATCTACATCAACCCAGGTCACGGTGGTCATGACCAATCAAATGACCGTAATGTAGTGGTTTACCCTTATGAATTGGGCGACACTATGGGATTCTGGGAATCAAAATCAAATATGGACAAAGCGTTCCGTATGCGTGAATTATTGCGCGAACTCGGAGCAACTGTTTATATGTCGCGTGTAACAAATACAAGTGCCGATGACTTGGGTTTGGAAACAATTGGTCGCTTGGCAAATGCTACAGGAGCCGACCTCTTCCTCTCAATCCACTCAAATGCAACAGGTACATCTAACCGTGTAAACTTCCCAATTATTTTCTATCGTGGTTATGATAACGAACCAGTTATCCCTGAAGCAAAAGAATGGGCTCGCGCAATTGGCGAAAACTTGTTGACAAATAAAGCAACAATATGGACATCAACAAATGTAAATATTCGTGGGGACTGGTCGTTCCAACCTACTTGGGGTACTCAAGGATATGGCGTGTTACGTGCGTTGACCGTTCCAGGTACATTGTCGGAAGGTTCTTTCCACGACTATATCCCTGAAACATATCGTTTGTTGAGCCATGAATATAAATTTACTGAAGCATGGAACTACCGCAAGGCAGTTTCTCAACATTTTGGTCTTCCAGGTGCACCTTACGGAGCAATTGCAGGACGTTTGAACGACTCTCGTTTCCCTCGCATTGGTGACTACAAAATGTTTGACGATGACTTGTTGGAAACTGTTGATACTGCTTATGTTTCATTGTGGGACGAAACTGGTACAACAAAATTGCAAGAAACAACAAGTGGCACTGATTTCAATGGTATTTATGCATTCCGTAAAGTTGACCCAGGCAAATATATGTTGAAAGTGAGTGGCAATCGTCACTACGAAACAACTGCAATGGTAGAAGTTGTTGCCGACGAAATTTCGTATGTAAACTTGAAAGTTAACAAAATTCGTAGCACAGCGCCAGTTGTAGAAAAATATTCACCAGTGTGGAACGAAGGTGAACCAGGTGTGCTTTGTAATACACCAGTAGTATTTGACTTTAACTGGGATATGGATACATTGAGCGTAGAAAAAGCATTCTCAATCACTCCTGAAATTCCAGGTGTAATCACATGGGAAAATAATAACCTTCGCATGGTATTTACTCCATCACAAACTTACCAAACAAGCACTATCTACACAGCACGTTTATCAGCTGAAGCAAAACATGCTGGAGGTATGGCTATGGAAGCTCCATTTGAAATCTCATTCTTTACAGCCGATCGCAACTATATGTCAATTCTTGGCCAAGTCCCTAAAGAAGGCGAAGAGGTTCACTTTGATAATCCAGCAGTAGAGGTGCGCTTTGACAAGTTGCCCGATGTGCAACCAATCTTGAAACAAGTGAGTGTTGTTGATGAAAATGGCACAAAAGTAGCTCTCAATACCCGTAAGATGACTTATAGTAAGCTTGGTGATGAATATGGTTTCTTCCGTATTGCATTTACAAAAGACTTAACAGTAGGTAAGAAATATAAAATGACTCTTTCAAATGAAATCTCTGATAAAGATGGTATTCCTTTGCAAGATAGCGTAGTAGTTAACTTTACTGCTGTTGATGCTGGTGTTGAAAAAACAGATAGTTTAATGGAGGGTATGGAAGATGCTGCAGTTTATGCTCTTAACGAACAAGGTTCGGTAGATGTAACTTCAGCAACAATTACTACTGACGGCACAAACAAATTGTTTGGTTCAAAATGTGTGAATGTAGCGTATGAATTCCCTAAAACAGAAGGTAGCGAATTGTTGCTTTCACGCTCGGCACTCGTTGATACTAAATTGACCAATAATGATGCTGTGGGTGTGCATGTATATGGTGACCTTACTGCAAACGAAGCTTACCTTGAAGTTATTGCTCCTGAAGATGTTAAGTATATCCCATTGGGCAAAATGGACTTCCTCGGCTGGCGTTATATCCAAGTGCCTTTGACAATGCTTGAAGGTGAGAAGGAATATCAAATTTCAGGTATCAAGGTTGTTCAAACACCAAGTTTGATGAGCCGTAAGGGTGAAGTGAAATTTGATAATGTCAACTACATTAAAGATGGTGGCGCAGGTGTTGAAAATGTAGAGTTGATGACAACTGTAACCGTTTATCCTAATCCAGCATCGGAATATCTCATTGCAAATGCTGATGGATTGATTGATTGCGTTGAACTTATTGCAATGAATGGTACAGTGGTGGCAACTGCTAATGGTAATGTGCTCAATGTGAGCGAAATTGCTGATGGTGTTTATTTCGCAAGAATACATGTGGGTGGTGCTACTGAATTGAAGAAAGTTGTAGTAAAACATTAATAACTAATATAATAAAAACAAAAAGATGAAAACAAAATCATTGGTTCTTGCGGTAGCATTGGGCATGTGCGCTTCAATGTCAGCAGCAGATATCGTGGCTGTCTATACCAAGAAAGTTGATGTTGGTACTGAGGCTCATCACCCAACATTAAGTCCTAACGGCGACGTGGTTCTCTTTACATCAGAGAACTATACTGGATTGAAATCAATTAACCTCTCAACTCAAGAAGTGAGTGTTATTGACGAAACTCCAAAAGCAGGTTTTAATCCTCGTTTCACTGCCGATGGTAGCGAAGTTGTGTATAGAACTTCTATTAAAGAAGACGGAATCTCTCGTGATGACGTGAAACGTTACAGCTTTGCATCAAAAGGTAAAGCTCAAATTATGAAGCATACAAAAGACGTGATTAATACATCTTCATTAGTAGCTGAAACATACGCTTATGGCCTTGTTGATAAGCAAGCTATCGAGGTGTCGGTAAATGGCGTTAAGACAGAGATTAACCCAATCGGTTATGGTTATCGCTATTTGTGGCCATCAATCTCTCCAAATGCTGAGAAACTCGTGTTTAACGAAGTTTATTCAGGTTTGTTTGTCTCTAACTTAGATGGTTCACAAGCAAAGTTCCTCACAAGCCGTGGCGAATTCCCTTGCTGGGTTGATGACAAATTTGTTGTTGCATTGAGCACTAAAGACGATGGTTATGTTATCACAAGTGCTAAAATCATCGCTATTGAAGTTGCTACAGGTAAAATTACCGAACTCACTGATGATAGTGTGCTTGTAGATGGCCTCGCAGCAGTAGAAGATAAAATCGTTTATACTACTGAAAAAGGTGAAATGTATGTAATGAACATTCTAATCAACGAATAATTATGAAACGTATATTATTTATTATATTAGCTGCTTTAGTAGCAACAACTGCTGTTGAAGCAAAGAAAATGAGTGATCTTAAGGTGGTAGTTGACCCAGGTCACGGTGGTTATGATGGCGACGACCGTCCAATCAAAATTCACCCTTATGAACAAAACTCAACAGATGGTTATTGGGAATCAAAGAGTAACCTTGTAAAAGGTCTTCACTTGAAAGCTATTCTTGACTCACTTGGAACTAATTGTATTCTTACTCGTACTCACAATACATATAATGAAATTGATGGTGATGGTATTCCCGATGAACCAGGTTTGACTACTCGTTCTTATGTGGCTAACAACAACAATGCTGACTGTTTCTTCTCAATTCACTCTAATGCGGGTGAAGGCGTGAACTATCCTTTGATGATTTTCCACCGTGGTGGTAGCTATGATGACTGGAGCGGTCAGTTGACTACTTACAAAGCTGAAAACGAAAGACTTTGTAATGTTGTTAACGATGTGTTCAATACAAGTATATATTCTAACTGGGTTAACTATAAAGGACAAACTGGTACAACAAATCCTGGTCGTGTTACAGCCGATAAAGATTTGCTCGGCTATAGCCTCGGTGTGTTGCGTAACCTTCATGGTATTGGTATGCTTTCAGAAGGTGGTATGCACGAGCACCGTCCACAAGCTCACCGTTTGATGAACGACGACTATTGCTGGCTCGAAGCTTGGTATTTTGCAAAATCACTCATGATTTATTTCGATACTGAAGACCGTTTCGTAACTGGTAACGTTGCAGGTGTCGTTTATGACAACCACAATATTCGTCAATTCTCTTATGATACTGACTTTACTTATCTTGGTCGTGACAAAAATGATGCTATTAACTTTGCTCATGTTCAATTGCTCGATGCTCAAGGTAATGTAGTTCAAGAACGTACAACTGACAAAGATTATAATGGTGTATATGTGTTCCGTAACATCACTCCAGGCGAATATACAGTGAAAGTTTCTCACGATAAATATTATACAGAAGAAACTAAAGTAACTGTTGTTGCTGACGAAGTAACTTATCAAGATATGCCATTGTGCTTGAAGAGAACAGAACCTCTTACTATCGTATCTTATGGTCCTCTTGGTGCTGATAGCGTAGCAGTGAGCTGTGCTTCAACTGTAGATTTTGAATTTAACTACGATATCGATGAAAAAGCATTTGAAGAAGGATTC
>JAFOYQ010000149.1 GCA_017424575.1 Muribaculaceae bacterium | reverse complement strand
GCATCACCACCGAGATCGCAGGCCAATGCGGCAACTCCGAGTTTCCTACCTCTGCCGATCCCGAGCTCTACCGCCGCCATGTGGATGACGTACCCAAGGTCGGTAAACTGGGCCATGACGTCACTGACACCTTCGCCCGGTACCGCGCCTACATGGAGCGCACCCCCAAGACCGCCCATATTAAGCAGTATGTGGGCCACGGTCCCCTGCGCCGCGCCGTGATGGGCACCGAAAACCGCGCGCCCACCCGCACCGAGCTGGACAACATGAAGGCCATGCTCCGCGAAGCCATGGAGAGCGGAGCCATGGGTATGACCACTGGTCTCATCTATCCCCCCGGCGGCTTCTCCAAACAGGCCGAACTCACCGAACTGTGCAAAGTGGTGGCCGAGTACAACGGTGTCTACGCCACTCACATGCGCGAAGAGGGCGACCTCGTGGTGGAGTCGGTGCGCGAAGCCATCGAGACCACCCGCGACGCCGGATGCCGTGACGATACCAAAGTGGGTAAGCGCCGCAATGGTAAATACATAGTTTTGCAGGGCAAAAAGCATGGCAGTTACACCGATGCTGTGTGTATGGAGTTATACCAACTCGACGATATGAATATGCGCATGGGCAATTCACGCCAGGGCGCAGCACAACAGCATTGTTATGTCGTCGATTCCAAATATGCCGATTTAACCGATAACGACCCTGCCGATGACGGAACTATTATATCCACTCGCGACCTACTCATTGACAAAATGTGGTATGAAGTGGACCTCAAGACAGGCAAACGCAAGCGCACCGAAGTGAGATACGAAAAAGATGGAATGGCTCTATTCTGCACAATGGCAGAGAATTATAAATCAGAATTGCCCGACTGGCAAATGCGCGAATTCTATTTCAGCGATAACATCGAGCGTGAGTTTAAACACTCTAAGATAGGCGACCGCGTGAATGGTATCTATCTCGTTGTGAAAGAGAGAGGGGCCGATGGCAAATGGTTCGCAGCCAATTACGACATTTCAACCCTTTCGGCCAACCGATTGGTGCTTGATTGTGTGTACCCACAAGGAATGCCTACACGCGTTTTCATGACGCGTTCAGGCATCGAAACATCGCATCGCAACATACAAAAACACAACAATGGCAACTAACCGAGAATGTGTGGCATCGCCTTGACTCTACCGGAACAAGTCGCATCCTATTTACCGAAAAATTTGACAATATAAATGTAACACGCACATTCTCAGCCATCAAAAACGGCGTACGAGACACATTTGAGCTATCTAATCCCTATTATTTCTCCAATACCGAAGATAGCATATTTAACTTCGACAAGGTGGGCAAAGCCACCGAAGGTGATTTCATCGTGGTAAATGAACGCACCACTGGCGAAGGACGAATGGCTGTGAGCTACAAGGTGGACTATCTTGACAATAAAAACATGCTACTCAGCGCAATGCTCAATAGCGTGGAACATGTGATAGCCTATGAGCGCGACCTGAGCCAAGAAGAGCAAGAACGCGTGCTCGCCGACCGACAAGACTCAATCAAAGGCAAGACTACCCTCGACCGACTTTCGGGGCGTCAGTGGCGATTTGCCAAGAAACCATACCCTACAATGTCGAAGTGGCATCGCTGGTATTTCACCGATAGCCTATGGGCTGATGTGGATTTCGTGTACGACGAATTTAAGAAAGTGTGGAACACTACCATCAAGACTCAACCATTCTATTTGTCCGACTTTGCCCACCACAATTTTAGCATGGACGAATTGGATAAGAAATACGAAGGTGGACGATTTATCAACTTCTATAGAGATATAATTCGTTTGATGAAAATCAAATCACCAGCAGTAAAATTATATAGTTCGGAAGAAGGAGCAACATATTATTACCCACGATCACCATCGTTGAGAGTATCCGATAGAATATGTTATTCCTACGAATTACGCTACCTAACCGATTGGGTACTCGTGTATAGACCCACAGGATCGGTACGAGCAAGCAGTTTCACCTTAGTGAGCGATTAGAAGTATTATAGCATTTTTACTGCAATTAGTTCCTTAAATCCTGAAAAGCTAAACGCCCGAAGGGTGTTTAGCAATCATAACCCCTATGATGAGCAACGCGAATCTTAGGGATAGCGAGAACAAGTACAAACTAAATATACTACAAACCACACCATTATTCCATTTTTTTAGTCTATCTTTGCATACATGAGAGGACTTTTAGTAGGCATACTAAGTTTTGTGATGCTATTGGCTGGGTGTAGTCGCTCGGTCGATAGTCGTCTCGTGCGAGTGAGTCAACTTGCCGACTGCAACGCCACCGATAGCGCGCTTGCTGCGCTTGCCGATGTGTGTCGCGACTCACTCAACGAGCATAATCGCTATTATTACGACCTAATGAACATCAAGGCTCGCGACAAAGCCTATCTCGACATTACTAACGACACAACCATCACCGATATTATAGCCTACTTCGAGCGTCGTGGAAGCGAAAACGAACTTGGCGAAGCCTATTACTATGGCGGTCGAGTGAGTCGTGAACAAGGCGATGCGCCACAAGCCCTCGATTACTATC
>JAFOYQ010000148.1 GCA_017424575.1 Muribaculaceae bacterium | reverse complement strand
TGTCCGTCAATATATATTGCCTTCGAGAAGTCTTCAATAGCCAATGCAAAATCCTGCACCAAGGCATAATCGTAGGCACGTGCGAGGTATAGATTTGCCTCATTCATTCTGCCAGCAATAATTGCCGACAACTCATCAATCGATGCAAAGTGATATGCAATCATGGCTTCGGAGAGTTTGATTTCATCGCTCACCAAATATGCTGGAGCACGCAACATTTGTGCCTCATTCAGTTGTTGCAATAGTTCGGGATTATAGTGCTCAATAGGCAAGTCGTTGTTTGATTTCTGATAATAGGTCAGCACTATATTAGGTTGATTATTAAGTGCCACCGCCTGATTTTGCACATAACCACGTATACCATTGTTGCCATTCGCTTCATCGGCTTCGGTATTAAATAGTTGAGCAATGCTTTTGATAACCGACTCTTCGTCGATAGCCACTTTCACCGCAGTGCTCAAACTGTCTGCTTCATCTTGCGAATTATGATAATTTTCTTTTATTTTATACGCATTATCACGGTCAATAAAGGCTTTTTTTACATCGCCAAGTCGGTCATACATCTCAGCGCGAGCATATAGTGCTGGTATAAAATTAGGATGACGTTCAATGATCGATGTAAAGTCGCTGATAGCCTCACGATTGTTACCAATATGGGCATTTATCAATCCACGTTGATATATGGCTTCCGACATCGATGGGTCAATTTTCAGCACATTATCCAAGTCGCCGATAGCCATATGGTAGTCCCCCACTTCGTTGCGCAACAATGCACGATTGAACAAAGCCCCCACGTTGGTCGAATCTAGTTCAATAGCCTTATCGTAATCGGCAAGAGCCTGACGATATTTGTGCTTTTCATAGTTCAATATACCACGATTGATGTAAGCATTAGGGTTGCGAGTTTTCAGTTTAATCGACAGATTGTAATCTTCCAACGCCTCATCGCGATGCTCCATGATGATGTTTATCAACGCACGAGCACCCCACGCTTCAGGGTTATATTTATCTATTTTCACCAAGTGGTCGAATGTCTCGAATGCCCCTACTGTGTCTTTACTCACCAATTGCAAACGACCCTTTTCAAATTGCAATTCTGTTGCTTTAGGCGAACGGCGCACCAAGAAATTTATATCTGCCAAAGCCTCATCGTATCGTTCCAACTCATCGTACGCCTCAATTCTGTTGATGATATATACCGCATTGTCGGGTGCATGCACAAGGGCATTGTCAAAGTCGGCAATTGCCTCTTCCCATTTGCCTAAACGCTTTTTGGCAAATCCACGCGCATAATAAGCCATGTGTATGAACGGATTGCGTTCTATTACGATATCCAGGTCTGCTTCGGCACCCACATAGTCCTCCAACTGAATTTTGGCAATGGCGCGAAAATAATAAGGGTCAATTAGGTAAGGTTTTACTTTTATGACCTGATTGAAATACTGAATCGACAATACATAATCTTCAAAATACAACGCATTTCGACCAATTGAAGTCAATCGGTCGGTGTTGAGTTGCGCATTCAGCGAGAGACTCAATATGCACGATATTGCGATTAGTATTCTACGCATCAAATCTATAATCTGTTATCTGTAATCTGTTATCTAACTAAGTGTTTTCAATACATCTTGTATTTTCTCCATTGTTGTGGTTTTAGTTGGCACGAGTGGCAAACGCAAAATATTGTTTATCAATCCCATGCACGACAACACACTTTTCACACCTGCTGGATTACCATCAACGAACAACAACTCTATCATTTCCACAAAGCTATAGTGAATTCTACGAGCACCTTCGAGGTCACCTCTCAATGCTAAGCGCACCATACGCGAAAACTCTTTAGGGAACGCATTACCCACCACCGAGATAACTCCCACAGCACCAAGTGTTATGAGTGGAAACGTAATGCCATCGTCGCCCGATATTACCATAAAGTTGGCAGGTTTGTTTTTTATGATGTCGTCGATTTGCTTGAAGTTGCCCGATGCCTCTTTGATAGCCACAATATTTTGGAAGTCGTGCGCAAGTCGCAACGTAGTCTCTGCCGAGATATTCGCGCCCGTTCTGCCTGGCACATTGTATATAATAATCGGCATATAAGTGCTTTCGGCAATTGTCTTATAGTGCTGATACAAGCCCTCTTGCGATGGTTTGTTGTAGTAAGGCGAAACACTGAGTATGGCATCAATGTTCGTGAAGTCGGTCTTACGTATCTGCTCCACTACACCCATTGTGTTGTTGCCTCCGATGCCGAGTACGATAGGCACACGACCAGCATTCACGCGCACCACTGTGTCGACAATAGCCTTACGCTCCGAGTCTGTCAATGTAGGAGTTTCGCCTGTTGTTCCGAGTACCACCAAATAGTCAGTACCATTACGCAACTGAAATTCCACCAATCTTTCGAGTGCTTCGTAGTCCACACTCATATCTTCTTTGAACGGCGTGACCAATGCCACACCCATTCCCACTAATTTATTTGTAAAATTCATATATTTAAATTTGAAAGTTGAAAGTTATTGTTCTGTATTAACTTTCACATTTCACATTTCAACTTTTTATTTAACTGCTTTCACTTTGTATCCTGCTTTTTGTAGAAGGTTAATCAACCCCTCTTTGCCAGGCAAATGCAATGCTCCTACGGCAATAAAGCAGGCATCCGTTTTGATATATTTCTCAATCATAGGCATCCAATCGCGATTGCGCTCGTCTACGAGCAAAAACTTCTCAGCCTCAGTCATATCCTCACACTCTACCAACACCTCATACAATGCCTCTAAATCCTCTTTTTTATATAGCGAGTCTATTTCATTAACCCCCTTTTTTATTCCGTCAGCACTGCGAATAGTCTCCACCAATTGTTTTGCTTGTTGTTCGAGAGATTTTGAGTGAAACAAAACATCCAATTGTTTATTGAGTGTCTCCAATCCACACACTCGTTTTCCCAACTCGGCAGCTGCCACTTGAAAGTATGCATCAATCGCCATCTCATTTTTGTTGATTTTCCATCATCACCTCAACAGCCTTGGAATTCACATGCGCTGCAGGCCTAGTGCCTGCCGAATGAACATCAAGTCTCTTGTCAAACGACTGCAAAAAGCCGTGAGCCATCTGGCTGCGGCAACTATTGCCTGTACATAAAATCAATACTCTCATAGAATCCAATTAAATATTTACACAAATATACTGTTTCCCTGCTATATTATCCTCTATT
>JAFOYQ010000147.1 GCA_017424575.1 Muribaculaceae bacterium | reverse complement strand
CCTCATATATGCGCTCCTGGCGCAACTACTATATCTTCAACTAATAGTTATTACATTGACAGTTATAATGTACCAACAAGTGCATTACAAGCGAAACTCGAAGAGAACAATCGTAACAACTATTGGCACCAACAAGTAGGTACATCAATGGCAACTCCAGCTGTTGCAGGTGCTATTGCATTATGGCTTGAAGCTGACCCCACATTGACTATTGATGAAGTAAAAGAAATTGCCATAACAACTGCCGTGAGCGACTCTTATGTTGCTGCAGGAGATCCTGTTCAATGGGGTGCGGGTAAATTTGATGCATACGCTGGATTGAAAGAAGTAATTCGCCGTGCTGGAATTGAAAGCACTATCATTGATAACACTCGACTCATGATTGCAGAAAAGGGCTCAAAGCAATATGAAATATTCCTTGGTAATGCAAGTAAAATGAATGTTACAATCTACAATGTTGCAGGTCAACCAGTATTGCAACAATCATGCGAAGGCGACCAAATATTAGTTGATGCTTCTAATCTCAATGTTGGTGTTTACATTGTAACGGTTAATGGACAACACAACCAACGTATTCTTGTAAAATAATATAACTAAATAAGATATTTCAATGAAAACAAAAATTAGCTCATTGGTTATTAAAGCCCTATTCTGTCTCTCTATCATGGGCTTTACAAATGTAGCAATGGCTCAAACAGCCGAAGAGCCTATCATTACATTTAAGACAAACATCTATGACTCTTATGGAGAAGCTAACCAATTTTCTTTAGTAGTTGGTAGTAGAAGCGAAAATCAATATGTCGATATTGACTGTGGTTTTGGCAAAATTGAATATGAAGTGCAGCCTGCATATATGGATTCATTGAATCAAATGGGTGGTACTCTTATCAGTTGCCAAGTATCTCGCGAAGGTATTGTAAAAATTTATGGAGACCCTTCTCAAATTGATTATTTCAACGCAAGTGGCTGTTACATTTCATCTATTGAATTCAATAATTGTAACAACCTCATTATTCTTGACCTCACTCATAATGAATTAAAAGGTCTTGATTTGAGCAATTTGCCAAATCTTCAAGCGTTATATGTTTCTGATAACACTTTCAGCGCAGAATCGCCATTGAAAATTGGCAAAAACAAGCCCAACTTGACCATTCTTGAGATGAATACAATTGAGCATCTTGACCCTGATTTTAATATATCTGACTATCCCAATCTTATGTCATTTGACGGATATCACAATATGGGATTGAAATCGATTGACCCTACAGGTTGCCCCAACTTGATGCGATTAACCGTTGACGTTACCGATATTGAAAGTGTAGATGTGTCAAAGAACCCATATCTAACAATTCTCAATGTTTCTAACACCAAAGTAACATCATTAGACTTAAGCAAAAACCCACACCTATTAGAACTATACTGCGACCATTATGGTTCTTATAACTACGAATATAAGATTTCGGAGCTTGATATTTCTAATAACCCAAAACTCAAATATTTATTCTGCGCTGGCAATAATTTGACCAATCTTGACATTTCAAAATGCCCTGAACTCATTACTGTTGCTGCCAACAATAATTATTTAACATCTTTTAATGTGTCTAAGAATCCAAATCTTTACATCGTTGAGATTCACAATAACTGTCTTGACTTTGCGACTCTTCCTCTCGACCCAGGCACTTGGAATACCTATTATTATGGCCAACGCCCATTCCCTGCTGAAAAATCCTATAAAGTAGGTTCTACTTTTGATTATAGTTCACGTGTACTTCGCGAAGGCACAATCACTGATGCTGCGCTATATAGCATTTCTGAGGAATCTGGTAGCGCATCTCCTGTTGACCCTAGTTATTACACTTATGAAAACGGAGTAATGACTATCAACCAAATTCCTGAAGATAGCGTATATATTGCATTTGCAAACTCAATGTTCCCCGACGCAATTCTTCAAACTAAAAAATTCAAAATAAAATCAGCCGAAGAATTTGGAGACAGCATCAATGTTGCATCATTTAGTTTAGGTCAAGTTAACAACCTTTCAATGGGTGTTGGTATTTTAGGTGCAACTCCTGAAAATCCCATTGAATTTTATGTAAATATAGGTTATAATCCAACTCAAAAATTCATAGCTACAACTTCAGGTGTACCATCTACTCCTAACGTAGTTTATCCTGTGAATGGCTATGAAACAGTCAAAATATATCTAAAAGAGGGTGACGAACTCACTGCTATTGATGTGAAAAATATCCCTATGTATTCAGCAGACGTTACTCCTTCGGCATCTTTGCAACACCTTAACATTGTGAATGCTGGAATTTACACTATTGATTTGACTTGGAACCGCTGCCTTCGCACATTAAATCTTTCAGGCAACAACCTTTCTACTCTATCTCTTGCTGGTAGCAATGGAAATTATAGCAAAAATGCATTAAGTGAAGTCAACCTCAGCAACAACTTCCTCTCTGATTTGACACTTAACGATATGCGTGCTATTCGCAACATCAACCTTGCAAACAACCAACTCTCTGCATTAGATTTATCATTTGGCGACTATGTTGAAAGCATTGATATTAGTGGCAACCTCTTTAGTGAAATAAACTTAGGTTACTGCGTAAATTTGAAATCATTCAAAGCATCAAACAACCAACTTACATCAATTATAATGCCAAGCGAAAATGTGCTTGAATATTTTGCTTGCGACAATAACAATTTCACACTTGCTTCACTTCCTTTGCGTGGCAATATTGCTGAAGATGCTTTTATTTATGCACCTCAAGCCGATTATGAGATTGCTACAAAGGGCCCATGTACCGACCTCACAAGCCAAAACTCTATCTGTGGCAATAACACCGTATTTACCTGGAAAAAAGCTGACGGTACAGTTCTTACTGAAGGTGTTGATTATACAATTACAAATGGGTTAACTCGATTTGTAAATACAGAAGTTGGCAAAATCTACTGCGAAATGACAAATGCTACATTCCCTGCATTTA
This sequence comes from Muribaculaceae bacterium, assembly GCA_017424575.1. Lineage (GTDB taxonomy): Bacteria > Bacteroidota > Bacteroidia > Bacteroidales > Muribaculaceae > RGIG4079. The sequence continues at coordinate 1,298 of JAFOYQ010000147.1, read as the reverse complement.
CTGGCGAAAATGTCTACAAAACAACTCCTATCCTCGCGGCAGGAATGCCTACTAATGAAATCGCGTCATTCCACACAATCAACGAAGGCGACTCTGTTGCTCTTTCATTGGCTGCAGCTAAAGCTGGCACTGCTATATATTTTGACTGGACTGGAGATAACAATGTTACTCAATATGTTCTTAGTGATACTTATCGCATTTTCAGCGCTGTTACAAAGGGAGATAAAGATGTTAAAGTTTACACATACGAACCAACTGAAGATATCACAGTATTCAGTATGACAGGTGCTAAACTTTCATCTTTTGATGGCTCTAAACTCACTAAAGCAATTAACGTAAGTGTATGTAATGCCGGATTGTCTAATATCTCTCTTCCTCAATCTACTGCATTCAAAGAGCTAGATCTTGAAGGCAACAACTTCACTGAATTTGACCTTAGCAAATATCCTTATTTGACATTGGTAAGTCTTTCAAACAACAAACTATCATCTATTGATTTCAGCAAGAATGCTAACATTCAAGTTGCATCAGCTGCTTACAATCAATTAACCAATGTGATGTTGAACAACAATAATATGTGGGCTCTTTACCTCGACAACAACAATTTAACTGGAATTGACCTTTCAGGAGCGCCTAATATTACTCAACTTTCATTGAGCAATAACGATCTTGAAAGCATTAATGTTGATGTTCTTAGCAAACTTCGTGTATTAGTTATTAACAACAACAAACTAAACTTCAAAACATTGCCAGTTAATAAACCAACATACTCGGTTTACTACTATCACAATCAAGATAATATTGATGCTGTAGCTACTGATGGTGTTGTTGATTTAAGTGACCAATTAATGGTGGGCACTACCGAAACATCTTATCGTTGGTTTATCAATGTTCCTGTACTCAATGACGAAGGACAACTTGAAGGGGAAGAACTTTACATTGACAAAGAATACACTCTCAAAAATGGTGTAACTACATTCCTCAAAGACTTTGAAAATGTAATGTGTGTTATGACCAATGCAGCTCTTCCAAATGTATTCATCTGCACAAATCTTATGGATGTAACTGCTGCAGGTGTTGAAAGCATCATTGCCGATGAAAATGCGTCAGCAGTTTCTGTTAAAAATCGCGATATCATCATCACTTCGTCGATTGAAGATGCACAAGTTAACCTCATTGCAATCAATGGTGCTGTAATCAACCACACAACTATTATTGATTGCAATGCAACATTTAGCAATGTTACTCCTGGTATATATGTTGTAACTGTTGGTAGCGAAGTTCATAAAGTTGTAGTT
>JAFOYQ010000146.1 GCA_017424575.1 Muribaculaceae bacterium | reverse complement strand
GTTTCACCAACATCGTGACAGCCTATTTTATTCCATTATAGCTGTCCGATTTCGGTCAGTCAGCCCGGGTTCACACGCTCTGAGCACTTTACTCCCTTCTCCCAGAATAGTGCCAAAGCCGTGTGTTTGTCTCTATTAAAGATGAAATCTATATTTTTAGTCAGATAATTCAGTGCCTGATTTTTATCGTGGTAATCCGATTGGGCGACAGCCTGTTCGATGTTTTCGACTCCGAGAGCCAGCGCCGAGTTGAGCGCCTCGATGCTCTTTTCGTCAACATCGGTTTTTGCTACCCACGCTGCGAACACAAATGGCAGTCCGGTCATCTTTTTCCACTCTACGGACAGGTCCCAGCACTGTTTGAACCGAGATTCAAAGTCAAAGACGCGGTCGCCGATAAGGACAAATCCAACCTTTTCTGAATTGGAATCTATCGACGAGTGACCCTCTCTCATTTCGAATTTTGGGTTTATGCCCCAATACTCTCTGCAAAGTATTTCGGTCAGTGTGTTAGATGTACACGATTCGGGGTCGAGAATTATGGTTTCGATTTCGTTCAGTTCCGAATTGCTGAGCAGGGTTACGGTTCTGGCGCCATCGCTGGTGCCTAAACAGTAATCGCAAATGACCTTTACGGGGACTCTGAGTTTCGGAATTTCGGCTACGGTAACAAGGGCGATGTCGGTTTGACCGCAGTCCATAACGCGAGCGCACTCGCTCGGTGAAGCCAATGTCAACTCACAGGGTAGGGTATTTCCCACTCTGCGTATACCATACACAAACGGCACGGAATTCAGGTATGAAACCACAGTAATTCTCAGAGGGGCCATCGTCCATAATTCTTATTCAGTTTGATTAACTCACAAAGGTAATAATTCTTTTTCTAATTTGGAGCAAAAAAATATAAAAATAATTCTTTTTTGACTTGGTGTAAAAACAATGCTAATAAAATTTGTTGGTTCGGGAAGAAATGACTACCTTTGGTACAAATAAACTCTCAGTATGTTTTAAAAAATAATATTGATATGGTATCTTACAAGGAATTAGGGCTGGTGAACAGTCGTGAAATGTTTGAAAAGGCAATTGAAGGTGGATATGCAATTCCGGCATTCAACTTCAATAATATGGAACAAATGCAGGCTATTATTCAGGCGTGTGTTGAGGCTTCATCTCCGGTGATTCTTCAGGTTTCAAGCGGAGCGCGTAAATATGCTAACCAGACTTTGTTGCGCTATATGGCGCAGGGAGCCGTAGAATATGCTAAAGAGTTGGGTAAGAATATCCCCATCGTTCTGCACCTCGACCACGGTGATACTTTCGAGTTGTGCAAATCTTGTATTGATATGGGATTCTCGTCAGTTATGATTGACGGTAGCTCGCTGCCTTACGAAGAAAACGTTGCTTTGACTAAACGAGTTGTTGAGTATGCTCACCAATTTGACGTTACAGTTGAGGGTGAATTGGGTGTATTGGCAGGTATCGAAGACGATGTTCAAGCCGAGGCATCTACATATACACGACCCGAAGATGTTGAAGATTTCGTAAAGAAAACGGGTGTCGACTCGTTGGCTATCTCAATTGGTACTTCTCACGGTGCTTACAAATTCACTCCAGAACAATGCACTGTTAACGAAGACGGTAAACTCGTTCCTCCTCCTTTGGCATTCGACGTATTGAAAGCAGTAGAAGAAAAACTTCCTGGATTCCCTATCGTACTCCACGGTTCTTCTTCAGTTCCTCAAGACGAAGTTGAAACAATCAACGCTAACGGTGGTGCATTGAAAGCAGCTATCGGTATTCCAGAAGAATGGTTGCGCGAATCAGCTAAATCAGCTGTTTGCAAAATCAACATCGACTCTGACAGCCGTCTTGCAATGACTGCAGCTATCCGTAAAGTATTCGTTGACAATCCTGCTGAGTTTGATCCACGTAAATACCTCGGTCCAGCTCGCGACAACATGGAAAAACTTTACAAACACAAAATCATCAACGTACTTGGTTCAGCTGGTAAAGCATAATCTTTCCATCAACAATATTTCAAAAAGAGGTTGCCATCAGGCAGTCTCTTTTTTTGCCTACTACTAAACTATTATTTCTTTTATTTTGTTAATAAGCAATTACTTGTCATTGATTTTCATTAATTTTGTAACTGAAAATATTTTTAAGGAAAAATGAAAAAGATTTTACTCCTCATAACCATTATTTGCGCCTCTTTTAGCGCAATGGCGCTTGATATTCCAAAGGGCACTTTCTATTTCGATAATTCGTTGATGGGATACGAGCAGGTGAAGTTTGTATTTGGTAGCGACTCTCGTGCTGAAACCTATGTGGTGTCTATGACCAACGAAGGGAACAATCGTTGGAGCATAACATTCCCCGAGACGGTGCGTGATATGTATCGCTACACTTTTGCCAATACTCACCTCGCCGATGGCAAAATCAGCAAAACTTTCTCTACTGTAAAAGAGGAAATCAGCAAAACCTATAACGAATATCGCACTGCAACGACCGATAAAACAATTATCGTGGGGGGCACTTTCACACCCGAATCGGGCGACAACTGGGCACAAGGGTCATGGATTGCTCCTAACGAAAATCAATACGGGTATTCAGGCACGCTCCCAGTAATGTTTATCAACACCGAGGGAGGTGTTGCCATTACCTCGACCGAAGACTATGTTAACGCTACATATTTTATTGACAATATGGGCATTGAGGGAGTTGAATCAATAGCCTCTCCCGATAGCGCTTTTGCACTCGAAATTCGTGGCCGTGGCAATTATACTTGGCGCGACTTTGACAAGAAACCCTACCGACTAAAATTTGACAAAAAAGCAGCTCCTCTTGGCATGAACAAGAGTAAGCATTTTGCCCTACTCGCTCACGCCGACGACCAAATGGCATTTCTTCGCAATACCGTAGGGTTTGAATTAAGCCGACGATTAGGATTAAAATATACTCCTGCACAACAACCTATTGAAGTGGTATTAAATGGCGATTACATAGGGCTATATTTCCTCACCGAAACAATTCGCGTAGATAAAGACCGAGTAAATATCGTTGAACAACCCGATACGGCAACAGATGCATCAGTAATCACTGGTGGTTGGCTTGTTGAAATCGACAATTATGATGAGCCACTACAAGTGCGCATCACCGAGGGAAATGGCGAAATAATACGCTTCACCTACAAAACACCCGAGTTACTCTCAACTCAACAAGAACGCTACCTAAAAACTCAAATGGTGGCGACCAACTCGGCAATCTATTCCACCGATAAAAACTCTCAAACATGGGAGCATTATATCGACATTGACTCATTGGCACGCTTCTACATCGTGCAAGAGATTATGGACAATGCCGAATCGTTTCACGGCAGTTGCTACCTTCATAAAGATCAAGGACAAACAAAATGGATATTCGGTCCAGTATGGGACTTTGGCAACTCCTACCGACGTAACAATGGTTTCTTCATTTATGAATATCCACCATTTGGTCAAACTTGGATAGGAGAAATAGCGAAATTCCCTCGTTTTCAACAAAAAGTAGCTGAGGTGTGGAGAACATTCAAAGGGAATAACTACGATGGCCTTCACGACTTCATTGACTCGTTTGTTGACCAAATATCTACTGCATCACAATACAACTACACTCGTTGGAAAAAATATGGCAACGGCAACATTTACAATGCAAAAAACGATTTTGTTTCATATCTCAACAATCGTGTAAATTGGCTTGTACAGAAATGGGGCGAAGGAGTAGGTGTTGAAAATATTGAAAATGACAACCACATAACAATTACCTCACCATCCAATGGAGTAATTACAATTGCAAGCCATGCCCCCATATCATCAATTGTCATTAGCGATATTTCGGGCAAAATTATTAACAACGCTCACAATGTTGGCAACGAATACATAAGCGAGTGTCATAGTGGTATATATATTGTAACAGTTTCAACAGCCACTACTACTCTCACAAAGAAAATTGCAGTAAAGTAGTATCGATAAAATATAAATCACACATATTCATCAATATAAATCGGCAGTTTGTCGATTTATATTCTTTTATACCCCTATAATTTTATCAATTTTCGTAACTTTGGTTTTATTGCATTTAACTTGATTATTATGAAAAAGTTTTTACTTTTAAGCATTGCTCTTATCTCGGGGTTCATACTTAAAGCAATTGAACCATCGGGAACTCTTCCTGTGATTTACATCACTACACAAAATAACGCTGAAATTACCTCAACCGAAACCTACATCAATGCAGCATTCTACATTGATGCAAAATCATCAGGATATGCATCAGTAGGGTCGGCTGCAAGCCCTGTAGCAATGAAAATTCGTGGTCGCGGACAATCTTCTTGGACAAACTACGACAAAAAGCCATATCGTTTCAAACTCACTGTGGGCACAAAACTGCTCGATATGAGTAAAAGCAAAAACTTTGCATTAATGGCTTATGCCGATGACCAACACGCATTCCTACGAGCAACAACTGGCTACAAAGTGAGCCAATTGATGAATCTCGCCTATACCCCCGACCGCCGTGCCGTAGAACTCGTGCTTAATGGCGATTATAAAGGATTGTATTTCCTCACCGAAACTGTGCGCATAGACAAAGACCGAGTGCCCATCGTAAAACAAGATGATAATGCTACCGATGTAAATATAATCACAGGTGGGTGGCTACTTGAAATTGACAATGCCGATGCGACAGAGCAAGTTACAATTACCGAGGGGAATGGCTCTCTTGCTCGATTCACCTATAAAGACCCTGAAGAGTTGTCATCGCAACAAGAGACATACCTCATGAACCAACTTAACTCAATGGACGATGCAATTTATGCCACCGACAAAAATTCCACAAAATGGCAAGAATATATTGACATTGACACCCTTGCTCGCTACTACATAGTGCAAGAGGTTATGGATAATTTCAAAGCATTTAATGGAAGCACCTACCTATACAAAGACCGTGGGGCGACCTCAAATTGGAATTTTGGTCCGGTGTGGGATTTCAACGACGCATTTATGCGCGAAGGGCAACAATTCATCTATCAAAATTCGCCCAAAACTCCACAAATATGGATTGCCGAAATTGCAAAATTCCCAGCATTCCAAGCAAAAGTGAGAGAACTCTGGCCTAATTTTTATAACAACCACTACCCCACTATCAGCGCATATATTGATAATTTCATCAACTCTATCAAGAGTGCAACAGCAAGTGATGTGCAACGTTGGCCAGAATATGGAACAAATAATCCCAACTCCGATGCTGCTGCATGGAAAGCGCTACTCGATGCACGCGTAAAATGGCTCAATGAGCAATGGAGCAGTAGCGGAGTGGAAGATATCGAATTAGGCTCTGACGCCCCAACTGAATACTACAACCTCCAGGGTGTAAAAACTGCAAATCCACAAGGCGGCATCTTCATCAAAGTACAAGGTTGTAAAGCAACAAAAGTAAATATCAAGTAAATAAAAACTCCAACAGAATACACTGCGGAGGCTTGTCAATATTTTGACTCGTCTCCGTTTTCGTTCACGCAACTATGAATATTTGCATCTTTGCTCGTTCATCTTTGCTCGTTCATCTTTGCTCGTTCATCTAAAAATCCGTATCTTTGCACTCGCAAATCGATTAATAACAAATAAATACATAATAAATGGCACTTCAATGTGGTATCGTAGGACTTCCTAACGTAGGAAAGTCAACTCTATTTAACTGTTTATCAAACGCTAAGGCTCAATCAGCCAATTTCCCTTTCTGTACAATCGAGCCCAACGTTGGCGTAATCACTGTTCCCGATGATCGCCTCAATAAGTTGGTGGAGATGTGTGAACCTCGCAGTGTGGTTCCCGCTACAGTAGAAATTGTTGATATTGCCGGTTTGGTAAAAGGTGCATCGAAAGGTGAAGGATTGGGTAATAAGTTCCTCGCAAATATTCGTGAAACGGATGCTATTCTTCATGTGCTTCGTTGTTTTGATAATGATAATATCACCCACGTTGACGGAACAGTAGACCCTGTGCGCGACAAAGAAATTATCGATTATGAGTTGCAACTCAAAGACCTTGAAACAGTAGAAGCTCGCATTGCAAAAACACAAAAACAAGCTCAAACAGGTGGCGACAAGGTTGCCAAAATGCAATATGAGGTATTGAAACAATATAAAGATGCTCTCGATCAAGGTTTGCCTGCTCGTTCGGTGCAATTTGAAACTGTTGATGAGCAAAAATTTGCTCGCGAATTGTTTCTCTTAACAAATAAGCCTGTGATGTATGTGTGCAACGTTGACGATGAGTCGGCGGTAAATGGCAATAAATATGTAGAGGCGGTGCGTGAGGCGGTGAAGAATGAGAATGCTCAAATTCTTATCGTAGCTGCTCAAACCGAAGCTGATATTGCTGAGCTCGACACTTGGGAAGAACGCCAAGAGTTCCTTGCCGAAATTGGTCTTGAAGAATCGGGTGTGGCTCGTTTGATTCGTGCTGCATATGCCCTACTCAATCTTCAAACATATTTCACTGCCGGAGCCGATGAGGTGCGTGCATGGACATTCCTTCGTGGTAGCAAGGCTCCTCAATGTGCCGGTATCATTCACACCGACTTTGAAAAAGGTTTCATTCGTGCCGAAGTTATTAAGTATGACGATTTCGTATCACTCGGTAGCGAAGCTGCTGTTAAAGAAGCCGGCAAAATGAGCGTAGAAGGTAAAGAATATGTAGTGCAAGATGGCGATATCATGCACTTCCGTTTTAATGTATAATTACACCTATTATGAAACTCCTTAATCGCATTTCATTAGTAGCAATCGCTACAATTGCATTATTCTCGTGTAGCTCTTCTGAAGAGCAATTCATTGGCACTTGGACAAACGAGTGTGAAGATGAAGTGATGGGACTAAAAATCCTTCCTCAAAAGGAATTACTGACCCTCAATGATGATAACTCATTTGTTCAATCATTTACCTACTTTGCCGATTCGCAATACGATACACTCGCAGTGGTTTCGGTAAATGGTTCATGGGAGTTGGTCAACAACTGCCTCGAAATGAGTTACGACACTGAAAGCATCGTTGTAAAATGTGATGACGAAGATATTATCGATATTTTCTACGACAATCTCTTGGGCAACGTCGCATTAAATAATGAAGAACTCGAAAAGGCTCATGAAGAAGATTCTCAATATGGCATTCAAAATGCTGCCGTAAAAGATAATTCACTCATCTCTAAAGAGAATCTCGAAGATGAAGATGGCGAAGTGATTTATACCAAAGTCAACTAATCATTTTTACATATATATAACAAAAGGCTCCTATGTTGGGAGCCTTTTGTTATTATTGATTGTTATTGTATTCAATTAGAATGCCGATGGTTTGAGGCGGAGGCCTACACGTTCATGAAGACCAAAGAGGAGGTTCATATTGTGTACTGCTTGGCCCGATGCACCTTTTACAAGATTATCGATTACAGATGTAATAAGCAATTTCCCATCAACTTTTTCGAGGTGGAGAATACATTTATTGGTATTTACCACATCTTTTAAGTCGGGAGCCTTATCGGTTATGAATGTAAAGTTGTGATCTTCGTAATACTCTTCATAAAGTTTTTTAATCTCATCGAGTTCAATAGGACAATCCATGTATACAATAGCCATAATGCCACGAGAGAAACATCCACGCACGGGGATAAAGTTGATGTCGGCATTAAAACTATTTTGCAATGTTTTGAGCGATTGTTTTATTTCGGCAAGGTGTTGATGCTTAAATGGCTTATAAATCGACACATTGTCGTTGCGCCATGAGAAGTGAGAAGTTGTTGATGGTTTAACACCAGCCCCTGTCGAACCAGTTATCGCTGTTACATGGATATCACTATTGAGCATAAGGTTCTTTGCCAAAGGCAACAATGCAAGTTGGATTGCAGTTGCAAAGCAGCCTGGGTTTGCTACACGAGTAGCACCACGCACAATGCGTTTACGATTCAATTCTGGAAGGCCATACACAAATTCGTGGCTACCATCTTCAATGCGATAGTCGGTAGAAAGGTCAATAATACGAAGATCTTGTGGCACTTCGTGGCTTTCCATAAACTTGCGAGTTTCACCATGAGGTGTACAGCAGAACAACACATCGATTTCTTCCCAAGGTGTTTGGTCGGTAAACACTAAATCAGTTTCACCAATAAGACCTTGATGCACATCAGCAATCTTATTTCCAGCGTTACTGCTACTATTAACCCATTTAATTTCTACATCGGGGTGATTGAGCAACAAACGGAGCAATTCGCCCGCAGTGTAACCTGCACCACCAATAATTCCGGCTTTAATCATATCTAATATTAATTAATCTTCTGGCATTATTAGCAAAAAAATGAGATAAACCAACACTCCCGAGAATGCTGTGCAAATAGACAATAGCACATATGCAACACGCACAAGTGTTGAATCTAATCCGAAGTATTCGGCCAAACCTCCACACACTCCACCTATCATCTTGTCGTTGGATGTGCGGCGTAGTTTTTTCTCATTCATATCGTTTGCTTTTTAGATTTGTTCGTCGTTATGGTTAGCATAATATGCGCGAAGTGCAGTAGCCGATACTTTGATGAAGCCTTTTGCGTCGTCGGCAGTCCAACCCTTTTGAGTTTCGCCATACTCGCCAAATTTATTTTTCACCAAGTCATCTTTACTTTCCACACCCACAGTAGAGAATCCGAGAGGACGAAGTTCAAGGATTGCAGTACCATTCACATTGCGTTGTGAATTTTCGAGCATTGCTTCGATATCGCGCATCACTGGTTCAAGATATTGGCTTTCGTGGAGGAACATGCCATACCATGTTGCCACTTGGTCTTTCCAGTATTGTTGCCATTTACTCAAAGTATATTTTTCGAGGAAGCGGTGAGCGCCGATGATAAGCATTGGAGCAGCAGCCTCAAAACCTACACGGCCTTTGATACCGATGATAGTGTCGCCAACGTGCATGTCGCGTCCCACTCCATAAGCAGCACCAATCTCCTCAACTTTTTGAATTGCTTCGATAGGATCGTCGTAACGCACATCGTTTACAGCCTTCAACTCACCCTTTTCAAATGTGAGGCGAAGTTGCTCTGTGCCCTCTTTTTCGCAGTGTTTGAGGTAAGCGCTTTCAGGAAGGCCTTGTGCAGAGTCAAGAATTTCACCACCGCAGATTGATGTACCCCAAAGACCTACATTGTAACTATATTTGAGTTTTGTGAAGTCGGCAGCAAAACCATTTTTGTTGAGATAATCAATCTCTTCTTGACGAGAGAGATTGTTATCGCGAGTGAGAGTGATGATTTCCACTCCAGGAGCCATCACAAGGAATGTCATGTCGAAACGAATTTGGTCGTTACCCGCACCTGTTGAACCGTGAGCAATAGCATCGGCACCAATTTCATTTGCATAACGAGCGATTGCAATAGCTTGGAAAATGCGCTCAGAACTTACCGAAATAGGATAAGTACCATTACGCAACACGTTGCCATAAACCATATATTTAAGACTCTTTTCGTAGTATTCACGAGTTACGTCGAGAGTCACATATTTTGTCGCACCAAGTTTATATGCGTTTTCTTCATTTGTTGCAAGTTGTTCAGGGCTAAAACCACCTGTGTTAGCACAAGCAGCATACACTTCATAACCCATCTCTTTAGCAAGATACATCACAGTGTAAGAGGTGTCAAGACCTCCACTGAATGCTACTACTACTTTTTTCTTTCCCATTTTATATATAGTTTTTCAGTTTTTATTCATTGAGTTAATCTTCATCGTCAATATCATTAGCCAAGCTATAACGATGATATTGAGTTTCGTTGGGGTCATATAAAAGACCTACACATAAACATTTGTGTCCCCCATTACGTTGAAGGATATCATAGTTTACACAACTTTCACAACCTTTCCAAAATGCTGGATCGGTAGTGAGTTGGTCAAATGTCACTGGGCGATAACCAAGTTCAAAATTCATTTTCATCACAGCGGCACCTGTAGTTAAAGAAAAAATCTTTGCCTCAGGATACTTCTCGCGTGAAAGTTTGAATATGCGTCGTTTTATACGTGTTGCCAATCCCAATCCACGGAATTTATCGGCTACGATAAGCCCTGAGTTGGCTACAAACTCTTTGTTACTCCAACTTTCTATATAACTAAATCCCGCAAACTCACCGTCGCATAGAGCAACTACCGCTTTGCGTTCAAGCATTTTTTGCTTTACATATTCAGGAGAGCGTTTTGCGATACCTGTGCCACGCACTTTTGCAGCACGGTTGATAGTATCGAGAATTTCATCAATAAATTTCACATGCTCTTCTGAGGCGACTACTACTTCTATTTTTTTAGCGTCATCCATTTTCAATATATATATAACTTTTGTGTAGATTTTCTTTTATTTGATTTACTTATTCTTCATTGCCCAAAAATTGCAATCGTGCATCTTCAAGCACCGATTGTGGCAAGAACGAGCTAAACAAATCATATAGGTCTTTACGACTTGATGATTCATTTACCACAGCAAATACAGTATCTGCTCCCGGAATAGTACCTAAAATGTGTTTTGATTCGAGCATATCGAGATCATAAGCCAAGCCACTTGCATACCCATTACGAGTTTTAATAACAACGAGATTTCCCGACACGCTCAACGACAACGCCGCTGGATGTGACGATGATTGCACTGTATTTTGATTTTTCGCAAAGGGCTCGTTACTGATATTTTGTGAATCGGCTACAATATAACGGTAGCCACCCATATCAGTAGCAATTTTTGTAGTTCGCAACATCTTCAAGTCGCGCGAAAGCGTTGCTTGAGTAACGATATAACCTCTTATCGCTAATTGTTTTGACAACTCTTCTTGACTGCCTATGCAATTATGTGTAAGAATGTCAACAATTACAGGCAAGCGTGATTTTCTCTTTTTCATAATAACGACTATTTATTCTATGCAAAGATACTACTAAAAATTGAATAAAAATAAAATCCGTATAATTATTTAATAAAATCACACATTTTATTCATAAAATAAGAGGATAGAGTCACCTCTACCCTCTCATTACGTTTTATCTATTATTTCTATTTAGTCTTTCTTGATATTTTCAATACCGGCAAGAACACGTTTTACGGTCTCCTCTTTGCCAATTAATTCGGTAATATCAAACATGTGAGGGCCTTTACATTCACCTACTACTGTGAGACGGAATGCGTTCATCACATTACCCATGTGATAACCCTTATCGGTAATCCAGCCAAGCACTGCTGGTTCGGCTGCTGCACATGAAAAATCTTCAAGACCACGAAGCACCTCAACAAGTTCGGTCATCAATGCTGGTGTATCCTCTTTCCAACGTTTCTTAACCGATTTTTCATCATATTCGGTAGGTGCAACGAAAAGGAATGATGTTACATCCCAAAGGTCGCGCACAAAATTCACGCGATCTTTAACCATCGATACGGCACGAGTGATATATTCATCGCTATAGTTTTCTACAGCTACACCTTTTTCTACCAAGATAGGTTTGAACATCTCAGCGAGTTCGGCATCAGCAACTTCTTGAATATATTTATGGTTGAACCATTTACCTTTTTCAAAGTCAAATTTTGCACCCGATTTTGAGCAATGGTCGAGTGAGAATTTAGCGATAAGTTCGTCCATCGACATGATTTCGGTATCATCACCAGGATTCCAGCCGAGCAATGCAAGGAAGTTCACTACTGCTTCGGGGAGATAGCCCGATTCGCGATAGCCCGATGACACTTCGCCACTCTTTGGGTCGTGCCATTCGAGTGGGAACACAGGGAAACCAAGACGGTCACCATCGCGCTTGCTCAATTTGCCCTTTCCGTCGGGTTTGAGCAACAATGGCAAGTGAACAAATGCAGGCATAGTATCTGCCCAACCAAATGCTTCATAAAGCAACACATGCAATGGTGCTGAAGGCAACCATTCTTCACCACGAATCACATGCGACACGAGCATCAAATGGTCGTCAACGATATTTGCTAAGTGATATGTGGGGAGGTCGTCGGCACTCTTATAAAGCACTTTATCATCAAGCACGCTTGAGTTGATAGTCACCTTACCACGAATGAGGTCATTGACTACAACATCGCGACCAGGTTCAATCATGAAACGCACTACATATTTTTCGCCATCGGCAATCAATTTATCAACCTCCTCTTTTGACAAAGAGAGAGAGTTGCGCATTGAACCACGAGTTGAAGCATCATATTGGAAGTTTGCCACCTCTTGACGTTTAGCATCAAGTTCTTCGGGGGTATCAAAAGCGATATAAGCCTTGCCATTGTCGAGAAGCATTTTCACATGTTCGCGATAGATATCGCGGCGTTCACTTTGC